>JAQCNR010000419.1 GCA_028274925.1 Halovenus sp. | reverse complement strand
GAGGTCACGTATCACGAACTCCACCGGCAGGCCAATCAGGTTGCCAACACGCTCGAAGCCAAGGGTATCGGAACCGGCGATACGGTGGGGCTGTACATGCCGATGGTCCCCGAAGTCGTCTCGCTTTTGTACGGCTGTTTCAAAGCCGGCGCGATCGCCGTCCCAATCTTCTCCGGGTTCGGCGTCGACGCGACTGCGACCCGCATCGCCGACGCGGAGTGTTCGGTGCTGTTCACCGGCGACGGCTTCTACCGCCGCGGCGACGAAATCACGCTCAAGGAGCAGGCTGACAAGGCTATCGAAGAGGCGGGCCACGTCGACGACGTGATTGTGTTCGACCGTCTCGGCGTCGATATCCCGATGACAGAGGGCCGCGACGAGTGGTGGGCTGACACCGTCGGCGAGGCCGACGACAGCTACGAGACGAAATCGCTGGACTCTGACCAGGAGTCGATGTTGCTGTACTCTTCGGGGACAACGGGCAAACCGAAAGGCATCGTTCACACCCACGCTGGCGGCCTCGTCCAGCCAGCAAAGGAACTGTACTTCTCGTTCGACCACCAGCCCTCGGACCGATTCTTCTGGGTTTCAGACATCGGCTGGATGATGGGGCCGTGGACGCTCATCGGCAACCACGTCTTTGGCGGGACTATCTTCATGTACGAGGGCGCGCCGGATTATCCCGAGCCAGACCGCTTCTGGGAGATGATCGACCGCCACGGCCTGAGCGTCTTCGGTATCTCGCCAACAGCCATCCGTGCACTGCGCAAACACGGCGACGAGCACTTGGAGGGACACGACCTCTCGACACTTCGACTGCTCGGGTCGACCGGTGAACCGTGGGACCCCGAATCCTGGCAGTGGTTCTACGAGAACGTTGGCAACGGCGACACACCGATTATGAACATCTCCGGCGGCACCGAAATCTTCGGCTGTTTCCTCCAGCCGTTACCAATTCACTCCCTGAAGCCCGGCACGCTGGGCGGGCCAGCCCTTGGAATGGATGTCGACATCGTCGACGCGACTGGCAAATCTGTCGCCGACGAGCACACGCAGGGGTATCTGGTCTGTCGTTCCTCTGCCCCCTCGATGACCAAATCACTGTGGAGCGGCGACGAGCGGTATCTCGAGGAGTACTGGAGTCGTTTCGATGACCTCTGGGACCACGGCGACTGGGCACAGAAAGACGAGGACGGACTCTGGTTCCTGCACGGCCGCTCGGACGACGTGCTGAATGTTGCGGGTCGAAAGGTCGGTCCTGCGGAGGTCGAGGGTGCGCTCATCGACCACGAATCGGTCAACGCTGCCGCGGTCATCGGTGCCGACGATGATACGACCGGCACCGCTGTCGTTGCCTACGTCATCCTCGAAGACGGCTACGACGAGTCTGAGGACTTGCGCGCGGAACTGACCAGCCACGTCGGCGCGGAACTGGGCAAACCATTCCGCCCGTCAGAACTGTTTTTCGTCGACGAGTTCCCGAAAACCCAGAGCGGCAAAATCGTCCGGCGGCTAATCCAGGCCGTCCACGAGGAAGAGGAACTCGGTGACCTCTCCAGCATCGAGAATCCCGACGCGCTCGACGAAATCGACGCGGCGCGCTAGAGCACGCGCTTGCCGAGCGCACTCGCGACGAGCTCACAGCCCAGTTCTGCGGTGCGGTTCGACTCGTCGAGAATGGGGTTCACTTCGACGAGTTCGAGCGAGCACAGCGGTGTCTCCGACCGCGCAATCATCTCCATCGCCGCGTGTGCCTCCCGGTAGGACGTGCCGCCCCGAATGGGCGTCCCGACACCTGGCGCTTCGCTTGGGTCGAGCATATCCATATCCAGACTGACCGCGAGTTGGTCGGGGCCGTCGGTGATGAATCCTAGCGCCTCCTCGACGACTGCCGAGATTCCGCGCCGGTCGATATCGCTCATCGTGTAGGTGTGGATTGGACTGGACTGGAGACGCTCCTGCTCTCCTGAATCGACACTGCGCAAGCCGACCATGGCGATATGTTCTGGCGCGACGTTCGGGGCGTGAGCCCACTCCATATCGCCGAAGACATGGTCGCCGAGAATCGCCGCTATCGGCATTCCGTGAACGTTCCCGCTCGGCGACGTCGCTGGTGTGTTGATATCAGAGTGGGCGTCGAGCCACAACAGCCCCGTCGGTTCGTCGGCGACACCGTTGACGGTCCCGATTGCGATGGAGTGGTCACCCCCAAGCACCAGCGGCAGACTCCCAGCAGACCGGGCCGCCTCGACCCGCGTTGCCAGTTCCGAACAGACCGTTGCCGTCGCTTCGAGATACTTTGCGTTCCCGTCGATATCGGACTCGGACCGGCTGTTTTCTGGGCGAGGGACGGGGAGGTCACCGCCGTCGACACAGTCGATTTCGAGGGCCCCAAGTTGGTCGCCGAGGCCGCCGTATCGAATCGCTGACGGCCCCATGTCGACACCACGGCGGTCAGCCCCGAGGTCCATCGGCACACCGAGTAGTTCGACTGGCCGGTTCATGTCTGCCGAGAGACTACGTGCTCATAAAAAGGCTCGGCTGACCCCGAACAAGCCAGCAAACTATCATCATTGTTACCATCGGGTTTAAGATGGCAAGTACCGAAACTGAGATTATGTCATCCATCGAACTCACTCCCAGCCAGAAAACAATTCTACAGGAGTTGATCAATCTCCACAAAGAATCCGACAGTGCGGTCAAAGGTGAGGACATCGCCGACGAAGTAAACCGGAATCCGGGCACCATCCGCAACCAGATGCAGAGTCTGAAGGCCCTGCAGTTGGTCGAAGGCGTACCGGGGCCGAAAGGTGGCTACAAGCCAACAGGGACGGCATACGACGCGCTCCAGATTCAGGATATGGACCAGGCCGCAGACGTTCCCCTGTATCACAACGGCGAACTCATGACCGCGTCGAACGTCGAGCAGATTGACCTGACCAGTGTCCATCACCCTGAAGAGTGTCGCGCGAAGATCAACATGCGCGGGTCACTCTCGTCGTTCAACGAGGGCGATAAGGTCACTGTGGGACCGACACCGTTGTCGAAACTCCAGATTATCGGGACGCTCGAAGGAAAAGACGACACTGATAACGCACTTATCCTCACGATTGACGACATGCAGGCACCTGTCGAAGAACCAGAACACTGAATTCGACTCCCACGACCGAATTTTGACGATACGGCTGCCCTGAGGGCATATCAACCGTGTTTTGGCGTCTCTTTATGAGCGGCTCGCTGGTCATGTGAATATCTCACAGTGGAGGGTAAATTGCAAACCTTTGTATCGCCGGATTCCTGACGGGAGGATATGACAGAGCAGGTCGTCGTTCTCGGTTCCGGCTATGCCGGTGCCGGAGCAGTTCAAAGTCTCGAATCGTCGATCGCCGGCGACGCAGAGATTACGTGGGTATCGGACGTTGATTATCATCTCATTCTTCACGAGACACACCGCTGTATCAGCAACCCGAGCGTCAAGGAGAAAGTCGCCATCTCAATCGACGATATCAAATCACCCTCGACGGAGTTCATCCAGGCAACTGTCGAAGGCGTTGATACTGACGAGCGAACCGTCGACCTCGAAGACGGTGACACGCTTGACTATGACTACCTGCTGGTGGGACTCGGAACGCGAACCGCCTTCTTCGGTATCGAAGGCCTCGAAGAGTACGCACACACGCTCAAGAGCCTCGACGACGCACTCGGTATCCACGACGATGTTGTCGACGCGGCCGACGAAGCAACCCAGACCGACCCGGCACAGATTGTTATCGGCGGTGCGGGCCTGTCCGGTATCCAGACCGCGGGCGAGATTGCCCGACTCCGTGACGAGCGGTCTGCGCCACTCGAAATCCACCTTGTCGAAGGACTCGACCAAATCTTCCCCGGCAACGACGACAGCATCCAGTCGGCTCTGCGTGATCTGCTCGAAGAACGCAACGTGAACATCCTCACCGGCGATTTCATCGGTGAAGTCGACGAGGATACAGTCTACATCGGCGAGGATACCGATCTCGATTACGACGTGCTGGTCTGGACCGGCGGCATCACCGGCCGCGACGCGGTCCATGAAGCCAACGTCGACAAAGACGAACGAAACTACCGGCTCGAAGCCGGTCAGACCTTCCAGACGACTAACGAACGCGTCTTTGCGATTGGCGACGCGGCGCTCATCGACCAGCCCGACGAGGACCCAGCACCGCCGACGGCACAGGCCGCCTGGCAGGCCGCCGAAGTTGCCGGCGAGAACATCGCCCGCGAGATGCGTGGCCAGCCGTTGAAAAACTGGAAGTACAAAGACAAGGGGACAGTCGTCTCCGTCGGCGAAGACGCTGTTGCGCACGACGTGTTCATCGTTCCGTTCGTCGATACCTTCGGCGGCTTCCCCGCCCGGACGCTGAAGAAGATGATTGCAGCGAACTGGATCAACGACATCACAGGCGTTGGCCGCGCGGCGAACGCCTGGGCCGACATGTAACGCTGGGAGTTAGTCCAAACCGAGTTTCGCGTGCCACTCGGACGCGTCTGAGTCTGCAACCTGTTCGTCCATCTCCGCCAGGAGACTGACTGCCCTGCTTGCCGTTTTGGCCGCGCGCTGTTCTCCGGTGACCTCGAACTCGCCAGTCGTTCGGTCTGCGTAGACCGTACAGACAGCGCCTGCGCGCAGGCCGTAGATATTTGCGAGCGTCAAAATCGCGCTCGCTTCCATCTCGAAGTTGAGGACGTTTGCTCGCTTGAGTTCCTCGACCATCTCTTCACTGCCGCGACCCCGGTAGCCGCCGAAGCCCTCGCGGCTCTGACCGGCGTAAAAACTGTCCGTGGACGCGGTGAGCCCGACGTGGTAGTCGTAGCCCAGTTCTTCGGCGGCCGCCGCGAGCGCGGCGACAACCGCGTGGTCTGCAACTGCCGGGTAATCTTCGCGGATGTACTCGTCGCTGGTGCCCTCCTGTCGAACCGCGCCAGCGGTGATAATCAGGTCGCCAACGTCTGTCTCCGGTTGGATCGCGCCACAGGACCCGACCCGAAGTAGCGTGTCTGCCCCGACGCGTGCGAGTTCTTCGACAGCGATGGCTGCGCCAGGCGAGCCAATCCCCGTCGACGTGACCGATATCGGCGCGCCGTCAGTCGTTCCGGTTGCGGTGCGGTACTCGCGGTGGTCGGCCATCACTTCGCCGTCGTCCCAGCAGTCGAGGATGGTTTCGACCCGTCCGGGGTCACCCGGCAGGAGCACGCTGTCGGCCACGTCGCCGCTGGTCACTTCGAGGTGGTACTGCTCGTCCTCGCGTGGGTCCTCCGAGCCCGCGTTGTCGGTCATTGTTCTCCCTCCTTTGCAGCGTCGAGATGTGCTTTCGTAATCGTTTCTGGCAGTAACTCGCCCAGCGTGTACCGCTCCGTTCCCTCGTCGCTTCCACAGAGGATGACAAAGTCCTCGCCACAGAACTCGGCGAGTGTCTGGCGACACATCCCACAGGGTGTGACGCCGTCCTCCGCAGCCGAGGCAACGGCAAGTCGCTCGAACTCTCTGACGCCGTCGCTGACGGCCGACCCGAGTGCTGCTTCCTCGGCGTGGAGACTGTTCGAGTAATTCGCGTTTTCGACGTTACAGCCCGTATAGATGGTTCCGTTGGCAGCCTGCAGGGCAGCACCGACAGGGTACGATGAGTACGGGACGTAGGCCTGCTCGTAGGCCGTCTCGGCCGCCGCAAGCAACTCTGCTTCGCTTGGTGGCATATCTGTGCTGTTGGTCACGCTCCCCAAATAGCCACCGCCGTCTCGGGTCCTGAAACGCGGCTGTTATTTTATTACCTGTCCCGCCAAAGTGAGTTGTATGGTCCACGATACTGACCGCGGCTGTCCAAAGTGTGGTCACACTGAAACAGACGTCGGTGAGATTTCGACAACCGGCGGCGGGCTCTCCAAGATGTTCGACATCCAGACGAACTCGTTCAAGGTCGTTTCCTGCCGGAACTGTGGCTACTCCGAACTGTACCGGGACACGACCAGCGGGACCAGTGACATCGTCGACGTCTTCCTCGGATAATGGCAACTGTCGGCGTTCTCTGGGTTATGATGGTGGTGGTGCTTGGTCTCGTCGCTCCGCTGGTGCTGTACGCCCTCGTGCGCCGAGAGGGCGAGGGTGAGACGATGGACCGCGAAGAGGCCGAGCGTGCAGCGCGCCGAGATACCGACGACAAGCGCTGACGGTCAGAAGACCACGTACAGTTGCAGGTAGACGAGAAAACCAAGCGCAAAGGAGATGAGCCACAGGCCGGCGGCGATTCGCCCGGCCGTGGGGTGGCGTGTCTCCGGCAGTTGGGCGACGGGTATCGTACTCGCGAGCAGTAGTGCGTAGTAGACGAAGGGGATACAGAGCATCGCGAGCAGGATGTGCACGGCCAGCATCGGGAGATAGACGTACTGATAGAGCAGGTCTGGGCCGGGGTACGTTGTCGGCCCTTCCAGCGAGATGCGGTAGAGATAGAGCAGCAAGAAGACCGCAAACAGGCCTGTGCTTGCGAGCATCGCTCGGCGGTGCGTCTCGATGTTGCGCCGACGAATGGCGACGACACCGTAACTAATCGTCCCGATAGCCGTGAGACTCAACAGTGCGTTGACGTGCGGAATTGCGTCAATTGCACCGTCAAAACGAGGAAGCAACCCCTCCGGAACGACGCCGAAGACAGCGCCGAACACCAGCGCAAGCGAGATAATCGTGAGAAGGCCGGTCAGCGCCGGCACGTGCTCGCGGACCTGCTGTTGCATATCTCCTTGTTCGCCTCGCGGGGCCTATACGTTGTCTTTCTCGGTTACTCTCCCTGCGTGTGCCCAAGGATGTGGGCCACTGTCGGTAAGATGAGTTCCTCCATCCCGAAGGCAGCGCCTGTCTTGCTCCCCGGCAAACAGAAGATAGCAACGCCGTCGGTTGAACCGGCAAAGGCCCGCGACAGCAGCGCACGCGGTCCGATATCCTCGTAGGAAAGATATCGGAACAGTTCGCCGAATCCCGGAATGGCCTGGTCGAACAGCGCCCGCACCGCCTCGACTGTCACGTCCTCGGGCGAGAGTCCAGTGCCGCCAGTCAATACGATTGCGTCGACAGCAGGACGATCGACGAGCGCTTCGACCGTCGCCGCAATAGCCTCGGTTTCGTCGCCGACGAGTTCACGGACGGCAACCTCGTGGCCGTCGGCTTCGACCAACTCCTGCAGGCGGTCCCCACCCGGGTCGTTTTCGAGATTTCTGCTGGTCGAGACGGTGACGATGGCAAAGGAGACTGTTTCGAGTTCGAGATGGCTGTGCTGATGACTCTGCTCACCATGGCTGTGGTCGTCGTGGTCGTGTCCATGGCCGTGGTCGTCGTGGCCGCCACCCTCGCCGTGGTCGTGATTATGTCCGTGCTCACCGCTGTCGTCGTGGTCGCTCATACCTCAGCGTTGGCGCCACCGAACAAAAAGCTCGTCCCGTCGAGTTAGTCGGTCGGCGGCGATTCGACGAGTTCGAGGTACTTCTCGTTGGGCACCCACTCGCCGTCTTCGAGGATCATGTACTCGCCGTAGTACGGAACGCGGTTCGAGACGGTCTCGCGGAATGTTTCTCGAATCTCGGCTTTGGACATGTCTCCCATCGGCCGGTGGTCGTCGTGACGATTCAGACAGCCTTTGAATTTGCCGTCGTGCGTGACACGGACGCGATGGCAGTTCGCACAGAACTCGGCGTTCTCCACGGGGTCGACAATCTCGACCATCCCCTCGCCAGCGGTTTCCGGCAGTCCATCGAGGTCAGGGTCGTCGCTGTCAATATTGACTGACACCGGTTCGTCGGCAGTTGTGCCTTCCCCTATGAAGTACCGGGCGCGGCCGTGCATCTCACGTCGTTCGATTCGGTGGGCCTGGTCAGCCAGCCAGTCGTGGACGCGACCGATGTCGATTGCCCACTCCGGGTGGCCCGAGATTTCGGGCATGTATTCGATTAACTGCAGGCGCAGGCCGTCATTTCTCGCGACGTGGTCGACCATCTGTGGGACGTATCCGGCCGTTGGCTCGAACACGACCATATTCAGCTTCACCGGCGCGAGACCGGCGTCGAGTGCTGCTTCCACCCCCTCGATGACGCGGTCGTAGGCACCACTTTTGGTCAACTCCGCGAAATCGTCGGGGTTGAGTGCGTCCTGTGAGACGTTCACTCGGTCTAACCCTGCCTCCACTAACTCCGGTGCGCGCCCCGGGAGGAAGGTGCCGTTGGTCGTCATCGACACCTCCATCTCCTCGGGCGTGCGTCTGATGATCTCTTCGAGGTCATCTCGAAGCATCGGTTCCCCACCGGTAAACTTGACTGCGTCAACGCCGAACTCCGCGACGACTTCGAGGATGCGCACAACTTCGTCCGCGCTCATTTCGTCATCTTGCGGGTCCATTGGACCGCGCGTGTCCCCCAAGCCCTCGTTGTGACAGTAGACGCAGTCGAAATTACAGCGGTCGGTGAGTGATATGCGGATCCCCGTCACCTCCCTGCCGTGGTCATCTTCGAGGGGCATATTGTTAATCTGTATCGCGGAGCATATAGATGTGTGGGGCGGTGCCACCGCGGTGTTCAGATAAGGATTGAAGAGCGAGGCGAGGCGTTTTTTGAGTGTTCATGCCAGAAAACGCCCGCCTCAGCGGTAGTATCGCCCAGTTCGACTTAGATTTTGTGGAGCGAGAAGCAACACCACGACTGTTGCTGAAGCTCAGTGCTCAACTCCATCTTGCTGGCCTATCATTATCTAATAC
>JAQCNR010000300.1 GCA_028274925.1 Halovenus sp. | reverse complement strand
AGATATGGCGACAGCAACAGGGAAGACTGTCCTTGGGCTCGGCGCAATCGCACTCAAATACGGGGAGCTGCACCCGGACGACCGGTACATCAGGGGACTAGCCGGCACCGCAGAGGCAACACGGGACGACGACGTGTTGATTGTCGCGCACAGTGATTTGATTCTTGAGCAGTGGCATCGTATAGGAGATATTTATATCTTTCCGGGAATTAATTGATGTGTGTTTATTTTATAGTTATATTTCAATACATACATCTTTCCTTATAGTCAGGAAATTAATATAACTTTGGCTGTAATTTGTGGGAAGACGGCCACAGAGACGGTGACGAGAACAAAAGAAGCAAATTAAAAAACTCCAGATTATGAGATACTCCTACACACTCCAATGCATAACGGACATACAGAAACTATCAGACAGTAATTGCGTACAATAGAGAGCGCCTCAGAGGTTTTATTCAGCACTCGAAGACGGTTAATTTCAGGCCGTTGCTGTGATCAACTGCCTGATAATATAATGTGCTCCACAGAGGAGCACCGGTGTTCATAAGAGGAAGAGCCAAGTGTCGTCCGTCGAACGTATGTGTATGCCATCATCACTTGCCGACGAACCATGTGAGGCCTGTACGTCAGATGACGAACCACTCACGGAACAAGAGTATACCGAGTACACCACTGAAATCGATGATGTCTGGGAGATCGTAGACTGCCATCATCTGGAAGGGGAGTACCCGTTCGAGGATTTCCGCGATGCGCTTGAGTTCACGTACGAGATCGGAGAACTTGCCGAAGAGGAGTGGCACCACCCGGATATACATCTTCAATGGGGGGAAGTACGGGTCGAAATGTGGACACACAAAATCGACGGACTGCACAAGACCGATTTCGTGATGGCAGCGCGTATGGACCGGATTCACGAAGACTACGCTCCAGAGTAACTCCGTAACCCACAGATACGCTCGTCCGACAGGGCGGTTGTTAGAGATAAATATGCTGATAGGTAGCAGTGCCATATACGCGCCCTGTATCTTGCACAGTACGTAGAATATACTTCAGATCAGATAGGACAACCGCCGGTCAATACGCACCTCTACTTACCAGCCCATTCAGCCAGTTCTCCGATGAAACCAACCACCACCTGCACGGTTCTGTGCCATCCTCACCGTTATTCGACTCCCCTTGGTTCAGTCTCGCATCACGCTGCCGCCCGGCGGCAGAAACTCCTGAATAAGGTCCGGGCTGGCAACCTTCCGGACGAACGAATCGTCGGCGAACCGCTCGCGGAACTCTCGGTAGAGTCGTTTCGCGATGTCGTTTTGCGCGTACTTCCCCGGTTCGACCTCGATGACTGTCTCTGCGCGCTCACGGATTGGCTCCGGCGGGCCACCAATCACACGTGTCTCGGGTTCGCAGGTAATCCCAACCGCGACGCCAACCGGCGTGTCCTCGAAGTAGGTGCGGTCGCCCCGAATCGCGAACCCGCCCTTTTCGAGAAACTCACCGCTTTCGGGCGTCTTCGACACCTGGTCGTGGTCGACCATGTACGCGTCCGCCGCGAAGCGCCCGTCTTTCCAGATCGAAGAATACGAGACCGCGAACTGGGCGGCTTGCTCCTTCGAGCGGTCGGGAATCTCGATGGAATCGTCGTACGCCTCGCTCGGGCCGGTCGCTTTCAGCACCGTTGCCGGGCCGCCGTGGGCCTGCGTGTGGAAGAACAGGTCGCCACGAGAGAGGTACTTCTTGACGATTTCCTCGTTTTCGTCTGCATTCCGGCCGCCGATGACGAGGAAGTCATCGCTCGTGTGGAACCACCGGAAGTCCTCGTACCAGTTTTCGGATTTGCGCACGGGCACCGACGAGCGCGAGAGCCAGTCGATATCCTCGTCCTCGTCGTCTTCCTCGCCGTCGTCCGCCTCGCCCTGGTCTTCGGCCTCCCACTGGTCGCGGCGCTGTTTGACTGCTTCGAGTTCTTCACGGGTGTTCTCGATAGCCTGCTGTGCGCCCTCTTTTTTCCCTTCGATTCGCTTGGCCTCTGTGTAGAGTCGGTCTGCGTTCTTCTCGACGCCATCGCTGACACGAAGCGTCACGTCCTCGTTGTCAATCGTAATTGTCACCGTTCCCTCGCTGCCGTCAACTGACCTGACAGCCTCTGCCGCGGCGATACCCTGCTCTTTGCCTTGCTCGAAGCGCTCCTCGATGTCCGCCCACGGTGTGCCGTCGTCGCGTGTGTTCCGGACCGTTGTGAGAATTTCGTCGGCGAGGTCGTAGTTCGCGTACAGCAGTTCGGCCTTTTCGCGCTCTCTGTCGGCCTGACGCTGGAAGTCTTCGATTGCGCCCTGCTGCTGTTCGATGATTCGCTGTTGTTTTTCGATTTCGGCCTCGAAATCCGGCCGGTTGTGGTTCCCGGTCGCAACTTCTTCGTCCTCTTCTTCGTCGAAGTGTGTGAAGTAATCGTCCAGCGCGTCTGTGAATTCCTCGAAGCGCTCGGGTTCGAGGTTGCCGTACTCCTCCATCGGGACCGCCGTCACGTCCATCCGCTGGCCCGGCGTGTCGTCGTCATCGGTTCGCTCACGGTAGACCCGTGGGTCGAACTCTGCGGTGTCGATTCGTTCGCGGAGTTTGCGAACTTCCTCGTACAGCGCTTCGTACTGGTGCGTGTCGGCGTCCTCGATAGCCAGTGTCTTCTCGACACCAGCGCGGGTACAGAGTTCTTCGCCCCAGATTCCACCGAAATTCAATTGTGTCGCCAGCGTCCGCACAACGTCGGTGTCGGACTGGCCGAGTCGCGCCTCGAACGTCTCGTAGTCGACACGGAGGGGATTGAACCGAGCGTCTGGGAACTCGTAGGTCCCGCCGGGGACGACGGTGCGGGATTTCAGGCGGATGGTGTTGAGACAGTCGACAACTTCACCTGTTTCGTCGAGTACCGCGAGGTTGCCGTCACCGAACAGTTCGGCGACCAGTGTCGTCGAGCCATCGCCACGGTCGAAGGTAATCTCGATGATACGGTCGAACTCGAACTGCTCGACACCTGCGAGTTCCGCGCCTTCGAGACGGTTCCGGAGCATCATCGCGAAATTCGGCGGGCGTTCCGGGGCTGGCGGAACGTGTTCCGGCGGGGCGACGCGGAGATGTTTCGTCTCGCCGGTGTCGATGAGTAACTCTGTGCGTCCGAGGTCGAAATGTCGCATCTTCAGCCGCACCAGCCCGTTCTCGTAAAGATATGCCTTGTCGAGTTTGGCCCCCTCGTAGGCCGATAATTCCCCTGTCAGGGCGGCCAGGTCGACGCTGGTGAGCTCCCGCTTTGGTTCCATACTACGGGTTTGGAGCATCCCGGGCAAAGGCGTGTCGTTGCCGGGCCGACATCGAGTGTGGGGTTATCGTCGTTAACCACGCTATTGTAGTAGGTCGATGCCGTCCGTACCCATGTGAAGTCATGGATTGTCAAGATTGGGGCCGCGCGGCGACATGGGGTGGACGACGATGAAAGAGTCGTTACAGACGCTTCTTGGGGCGACAGGAAACGGAACGAGCGAGGAGTCCAGCAGGGCGACGAGTTCGGAACAGAGCGCGGACGCGATGGCAGAAACAATTGCCGACGACTGGTCACCAGAAGCCAGCGAACGCCAGCGTGAGTTGCTTTCGACGGTCTTCGAGGGGAGTGCACAACGAACCGAGCGCGTCCGAGCGGTTGCGGCCGACCAGCAAACTGCCGCGGTTCCCGTGACCGAGTTTCTCGGGAGCTACACGGCGGCGTTCGACGAGTTGCTCGACGACGCTTTCGGGAACCTGTCTGGCCCCGAGGCCCGAGACGCAAAACAGCGGCTCCGGACAGGATTTGAGCAGATTATGACCGACGCACAGGCTGGCGCAGGTGTCTACGCCGAGGAATCCGGGTCGGTAGAGTCCGAACGACTGCTCGAGGCACTGCCATTTCCGGCATTTCTCCTCGACGGCGAGGGAACCGTCGTGACCTACAACGACGGACTTCGGAGTCTGCTAAACCTCGGCGACGGCCACCGGGAGTTCGTCGGCGAGGACAACCGTGAGACCATCGCCGCGGCGACGTACACCGACGACAGCCGCCACTACAGTCTGGCCGACAAGGTGGTCGAGAATCCCCATGACGGCGACGAACACTGGGACATCGAGCGCGTCGGTAACGAGTACGACCATACCACAAACGTCGTCTATCGGGACCGCAGCGTCACGAAAGACCAGAGTGGGACGGAGACACACATCGAGTTCCTGGCGATGCCGCTGTTCGACGGCGGCGACCTGACGGGCGTGCTCGAACTGGTCTGGGACCGCAGCGAGGAGGTGTTGCGCGAGCGCTCGATGGCGAATCTCATCACCGAGGTGACCGAGACGCTGGACCAGATTGGCCAGGGTGACCTCGCCGCGAGGGCCGAGTTCACGGACGACCACGACGTCGTCGACGAGGAGTTACTGGCGCTGACGACAGCAATTAACGAGATGGCTGAGAGCTTTCAGGCTATCACCGAAGAAGTCGAGGAGACAGCCACGCAACTCGCCGAGTCTGTGGAGACGACGGCCGCGCTGGCCGACCGCATCGACGAGCGCGCAGGGCAACAAGCAGACTCCCTCGATACTGCGGCTGCGGAGATGAACGAGATTTCCACAGCCGTCGACGATGTGGCCTCGACTGCCGGAGACGTTGCCGAGGCAGCAGAATCCGCGCTGACGGCGGTCGAAGAGGGACTCTCTGCCGGTGAAGACGCGCGAGCGGTCGCCAGCGACGTGCGCGAAACGAGTGCGGAACTGGTCGAGACTGTCGAGGAACTGGCGGGCTCCGCAGACGATATCGAGACTGTCGTCGAGGTAATCGACGAGGTGGCCGACCAGACGAGCATGCTCGCCCTGAACGCGAACATCGAGGCCGCCCGTGCTGGCGGCGACGGCGACGGCGCTGGGTTCGCTGTTGTCGCTGACGAGGTGAAGACGCTGGCGACGGAGACACAGGACCACACCGAGGCGATTGCCGACCGTATCGCCGAGATTCAGTCACAGACGGCGTCGACGGTCACCGCCGCCGAGTCGACCGACGAACAGATGGAGACTGTTGCCGAGAGTCTGGAGGAAGTCATCGACGCACTCGAACAGTTCTCGACGCAGGTCGAAACCGTCGCCGAAGGAATCAACCAGGTCTCGGCGGCTAACGACGACCAGACCGAGACGATGGGACAGGTCGCGACAGAAATCGACGATATTCGTGACCGCGCCGTCGACGTCGCCGAGGCCGTCGAGGATATTGCCGCGGAGACGGACACACAGCGTGAGGTTGTCACCGAACTATCCGACCGTGTCGAGACACTCTCTGGCGGCAACTCCGGAGGCGAAGGCGCCTGACTCACTCCGAGGGCTCGAACAACCCCGCCACGTCGGCGACTTTGGCCTGCCGGCGCTCGCTGTGCTGTTGGAGTCGCCGCGCGATGAGACTGCGGGAGTCTGGCTCACGGACGTAATCGAAGACAAGCGGGAGGATTCTGCTGTCAGTCTCACCGCGGTCCGGTTCGGCAGTCCCGTCGATATCTGCCCGCGCGAACTCGATTGCCTGTTCTAAGAGTTCTTCATCGCCACGCGCTTCTGCCAGTGCCTCGGCGGCAACTGCCGTGGCCTCGAACTCGAGGTCAGCAGGCGTAACGACGACTCCGTCGTGGGTGAGTTGCAGTGGTCGACGGCGCTCGATTACCTCGGGGTCGCTCAAGAGCGTGTCAAGATACGCCCGGACGGCGACAATATCGACACCGCGGTACTCGTCCGGAAGCACCGAGAGGTACTCGCCTGCGCTCTCGGCGAGGCCAGTCGCGCCGCCCCAGTTCCGGTTTCGTGCGTGATGGACGGCCGCAGTGTACTGGATCAACCCGTGGAGTAAGCGCTCGTCGTCGCTACCGCTCTCCAAGTCGAGCCAGTAATCTTCCCAGCAGTCGTGGGCTGTGTGGTAGCCACCGGCGTTGAACACCGCGATGCCGGCCCGCAGGTTCGCCTCCATAATCTGCCGTAGATGGCCAAGCGTCTAAAGACCATTGTACCGAACGATACATCTAACTTCGTCGCAGTCGAACAGACAGGCAATTCGCCGTCCTATGGACGACTCAACAGATGCGCCCGGCCGAGACTGGGCTCGCATCGGACTCGTACTGGGTGTACTGGTCGCCGCGGTGACCCTCACGCTGGTGATGCCAGCCTTCGCCGTCGATGGACTGGCCGGTAGCCCACTCGAACGACTCCTCCCCGGGGAAAGCGCCGACATCGACACCGGCGCTGGCGGCTCCGGGAGTGGTCAACTTGGCGCGCTGAACCCCGGTGCCGGCACTGGTGTCGGTGGTGAGATTGGACTCAACAGCGACACGTTCGCCTCGACGAACACCGAAGTCCATTTCACCGTCACGAGCAGCCAGCGAACGTACTGGCGGACGGCCGCCTACGGGACCTACACCGGCTCTGGGTGGGAACGCTCGACAGAGACACAGTCCGTCGACGGGGCCATCGAACGCACTGGCCCCGACGGGCAACGAATCGACTGGGAGGTCACGCTAAAAAAGAGCGCGTCGGCAGCGCCGACGGCGTACCGACCGGCGTTGATACGGGGACTCGACAATCCAGAAGTGACGGCCAACGGCGCGATTCAGCCCGGCTCGAAACTCAGCGCTGGCGCGACAATCGAGGGAGTGAGCTATGCGCCCCGCGACGATGTCGATTTGCTCCGGTCGACCGACGAATCCTATCCATCAGCGATAGAACAGCGATACACCCAACTCCCGGACGACACTCCCGACCGTATTGGCTCGCGGACAGCTGAGCTATTCAACGACGCAGACGCGACAGACCCCTACGAGAAGGCAGTTGCCGTCCAGGAGTATCTCCGCTCGACCAAAGAGTACAGCCTCGATGTCGCCGAGCGCAGTGGGAATATCGCAGATACGTTCCTTTTCGAGATGGACGCCGGCTACTGTGAGTACTTCGCCACGTCGATGGCTGTGATGCTACGCTCCCAAGACATTCCGGCGCGATACGTCGTCGGCTACTCTTCGGGCCAGAAAGTCGGCGACAACACCTACGAAGTCCGGGGAATGAACGCCCACGCCTGGGTCGAAGTCTACTTCGAGGACGTCGGCTGGGTTCGGTTCGACCCGACGCCGGGTAGCGAGCGACTGGAGGCCCAGCAACAGGCACTCGATGACCTCAATCAGGAGTTCGACCTGGGCGAAATCGGCAGCCCGGGCGAGCAGTTCGAACCCGGCGGGAACACTGATAACACCGACTCCGACGATGGGTTGCAGACCACGCTCAACCGAACCGCAGTCCCCGGAACGGCCGTCGAACTCACCGTCACCTACGACGGCCGGAACGTTCCCGGTGTCGAGGTCCTGTTCAACGGTAAATCGGTCGGGATTACCAGAGGAGACGGCACAGTTGTCGGGGTAGTCCCGGACGCGCAGTCACTGAATGTCTCGATTAGAGAGGGCGACGGGACGACACCGCAAGCTATCGCGGAGGCGCTGTTTGGCTCCGACAGTGGAACTGCCTCGACGGCGGACCTGAACGAGATGACTCCGGCCACCGATGACGACAGCGACGAGGGACTTTCATCGCGTCAGTCAAGCCCCGCCACGGCTGGCGCGGGAGTCGGACGGACCCTCGGGAGTGGCTCTGCCGAGGCGACGCTCGCCGCAACACAGACCGATGACCCAGAAGACTCGCATCCAATCGAGCGGACGGCGTCGATTGTCGTGAGTGGCGAACCCGCACCGGGCAGTGACCTTTTGCTCACGGTTCGAATCGGCGATGTTGTCCTCGACGGCGCAACCGTCTCCGTCGACGGCGAGACGGTCGGAACCACGGACGAAAAGGGACAGATAACCATCGGATTGCCGGACAGTCCCGGTAAAATAACCGTCAGCGCCGAGCGTGATTCACTCAGCGGTGAACGAACGATCCAGATTCCCGAGTTGACGATGGCCGTCGACACCGGCCTGTTGGGCCCCAGCGCTGCCGGTAGCGCGACGGTTACGGCCCGTCTCGACGGTGACCCGGTGACGGGCGTGCCAGTCCTTCTCGATGGAGAGGAGGTGGCCGTCACCGGACCGAACGGCACGGCACAGGTGAGCCTGCCCGTCCAGCCCAGCGCGACAATCGCAATCGAGGCTGGCGGCCAGCGCACGCAAACGACGCTCACAGGACTGCTATACGTCCCTGCTGCGGTCGGAGCTGGCCTGTTGGCAGTGTTCGGGGTCACGGCCGGACTGCTCGCCCGTCGTGGGGTGAATCTGCGCGAGATGGCGCTCCGAGTTCGGGCGTCTGCGAGAGCGCTGGGCCGCAAAGTCCGCCGTGGCTTCGTGACAGCGGTGACCAACGGTGACCGCTACGTCGGCATCGTCGGTGGACAACTCGCAGGACTGTTCACCGGCCGAACAACGCCAAGCGGCATATGGCGACGGTTTACGAGGTGGCTCGGTGGTGCCCTGACTATCGGGTCTTCTGAGCCGAACCAGCGCCGTGACCCTGAGGCAGAGGTTACGGTGCGAGAGGCGTGGAACCGGTTTCTCGACGACCTGAGCGCGTCATCAGCAGAGACACGAACGCCAGGAGAACTGGCAGCGCACGCTATCGAGGAGGACAACCTCCCCGAACAGCCCGTCACCGAACTCCGTGATACATTTCGAGAGGTCGAGTACGGCTCTCGGTCGCCGTCAGACCGACTGCAGCGAGTGCAAGAGGCTATCGAGGAAATCGAACGCAACAGCCAATGACCCAGCACAGACGCTTCATCTTCGGCACGGTTGGCGTCGCCACGGTGACGCTCGGCATTGCGCTGTTCCTCGCGCCGGGGCTCGCTACCGTCGGCCCGCTTGCGGGAGTAATTGAGGCACTCGACGCTCTCGGAACGACGAACCTCTTGCTGGTGACTGGGGTCGGGCTTATCGGCTATCTCGCGGTTGGGTTACGCTCGCCGACAAATCCCGACGATACCAGTCCATTCGACTCGCCAGCGACCACACCAGAGGCGAGTGCCACCGAGATTGCCGGCGGCGAATTCGACGAGTTAGTCCAGTCTGCAGTCGCTGACGGCGGGGAGTCGTTGCTCCGTGTCGAATCGCGTCTTCGCCAGACAGCGGCGGCAGTGTATGCCGACAGGATGGACTGCTCGCTCCGAGAGGCGCGGGCCGCAATCGAGCGCGGTGAGTGGTGTGCAGACCCGCTCGCGGCGGCGGTCCTGTCTGAACAGCACGCGGTCCCGTTCGGCGCGCAGGTTCGACTATTCGTGTTACCAAACCGTGAGCGCCGACGGCGAATCGAGCGGAGCCTTGCCGCAATCGAGCGCCTGGAGGCAGCATGAGCCGACTGGACCGCTGGGACGCCGGGCTTGTCGCTGCCCTCCTTGCACTCGGGATTGGGCTCTTGCTTGCGAATCTCGTCCTCGTTTCGGGGGCCGTCGTCGGCCTCGTGTTTGCGCTCTACGGGACCATTTCGGCGGTCCCAACGGACGTCTCCCTGTCCGCGACCAGAACGTTCGGTACCGGCGGCGCAACGCCAGGTTCCGAGTTGGCGGTCACGCTCGACGTCGAAAACACGGGCGAGTCGGTTATTCCAGACCTCCGTATCGCCGACGGTGTCCCCGACGCCTGTACCGTCGTGGCTGGGTCGCCACGGTCGAGCGGCCCGTTGACACCTGGTGAAACGCTCTCAGTCGAGTATACTATCGTCCTCGAACGAGGCCGCTTCGAGTTTGACCAACCGACCGGTCGACTTCGCTCGCTGGCCGGGACCGATACCCAGACCCGACAGGTGGCCGTCGAGGGCGACAGTTCGATAACGTGTGGCGCGCCAATCGCCGACCCACCGGCGACAGCCTCGACACTCCAGCACGCCGGCAGCGTTGGGACAGATACCGCCGGCAGCGGTCTGGAGTTCTACGCGACCAGACAGTACCACCCCGGCGACCCGATGAACCGGATCAACTGGCACCAGGTCGCAAAGACCGGCGAGTTTGTGACAGTCCAGTACCGCCGGGAACGGGCCGCCCGGACGGTGCTCGTCGTCGATTGTCGACCCTGCACAAGAGTCAGACTCAACCCGGGCTACCCGACGGCTGGTTCACTCTCGGTTTACGTTGCTGAACGCCTGTACGACGCACTCGGCGCTGCAGGTGTCGTGCGGACACTCACCGCTGTTGGCCTCGACAGTGACGACGCCCAGGCACTCCTTGGGCCGGACGGGTTGCCGTGGGTTAGTCCGGATTCGCCCTCCGGCGCGTCGACAGCGCTGTTCGAGCAGGCGACCAGGGTGGCCACCGACACGACCCCGACAACGCCCGATGGCTCTGTGTCGAGTGCCGTGCCGTCGCCCGAACCCAGCGGGCCGGCGAGAGTCAGCGCAGATGGTGGTCCGACGCAGGACGAGCGAGTTGAACGGCTTCGGTCCCGGATTCCGGGCGAGGCACAGGTTATCGTCTGCTCGCCGCTGCTGGACGACTGGCCGGTCACGCTGGCTGAGAGTCTCAGCGCACACGGACATCAGACGCTGGTCGTCAGCCCTGATGTCACCGGCGGCAACTCGACCGGGCAGCGAATCGACGCCCTCTCACGACGCCTCCGACTTCGTACACTCACGCGGTCCGGCGTCGACGTGACAGACTGGCCGTCGAACTATCCGGTCGAATACGCGCTCGAACGCACACTCTCCCAGCTATGACCACGGCCAACCCACAGCAAAACGCCGAGCGAACGCCGCCACGGACGAGTACTGTCCTCGCCACGGTGATTGGTCTCGTGACCGCTGGAGCGCTCTTCGGCCAGACCACTGGCCTCTGGACGCCGGCCGCGCTGGGGGTTACCGGTATCGTCTCGTTGTCGGCCTGTTTCGAGCTTGCCGCTCGTAGCGGAGCCAGCACCCAGCGTGGCTTTCTGCTCGGCGTGCTAACTATTCCCGTCGGTATCGGCTTCATCGGCGGCATCCTCGGAACCACTATCGTCCTCGTCGGCAGTCAGTTCCCCGTGCCAACGTCACCGATGATTTCTGTCGCGATTCTTCGCATCTTCGGCGGGCTGAGCATTCTCCTCGGCTGTACGATTACGCTGTTTGGACTGGTGCTTGGCCGGCGAAACACGCTTTCGGAATCCTCGCTCAAAACGTACACCAAGACGGCCTTCGTCACTGCGAGTGCGCCAGTGCTTCTCGGCCTTGGCCTCTTTGCGCGAGTTGCCCTCGCCGGCCGACCGGGCGCGACCCAGAGTCTGTTCGGGCAACTGCTCGACCAGGCAATTCTGGTCGTCGTCGCTCCAACCCCTGTACGCCTGCACCTGGGCTCGTTCCTCTTTGTGTTGACCGTTGCTGGAGCGTCCGTGGTGCTCTTTCTCCGGCAGATTCCCGTGGCTGACCTGCTTGCCGGCGGTGGCCGTGGGTTGACGCCGGAGTCTGCCTCGCGACTCCAGCGAGTTCTCCAGGTGATTGTCAGCGCAACAGCGCTGTTGTTCGTTCCGGCGATTATCCTCGAAACAGTCGTCTCACCGACCCAACTCGAAGCGTCACTGGGTCCGGGGTTGGTGGGCGCAATACAGGCACTCACCACCGCTGGGTTCCTGCGGGTGTTGTTGTTCGGCTTGACTGCGGTGTCACTTGGCTGGGTGGCAATCGACTCAGTGCTGGCGCAGTTCCTCCAGAGCGAGTCGGACCGCCAGCAGTGGTTCGGTCCCTTCGTTGCCGGCGGGCTACTGACGGTGACGGCGGCACTGAGCGCGACACGGGCGTTCGATCTGGTGTTCCGACAGGCCACCGGCCGACTGCCAACGTCGCTGGGTGCCGAAGTACAACGCCGTGTCATGCCAGTCATCTCGGTGTACGGCGAGACGGCAGTTATCGTGTTGTTTGCGGGGGTCTTCGTCGCACTGGCAGGGCTCATCGGCGCAACGTTCTGGTTTGCGGTGTCGTTCGGCTATCTCACCGACGAGGGCGCGGGCTTCTCGCTGGCCAGCGGTGGGCTTTTCCTGGCCGCGGTGGGTGCCGTTATCGGCGGCGCACCGACGTGGCTCGTACTCGGCGCACTCGTTGCCAGCCTCGTCGTCTGGGATATCGGCACCTTCGGCACGAGACTTGGCCGCGAAGTGGGCACCGGTGAGACGCGAAGTCTGGAATTACTCCACGCAAGCGCGACGGTGTTTGTCGGCGTCTTTGGGGCAGTCGTCGCCTTTGTGCTGCTCAAACTCGCCCCTACGTCCACTGGCCCTTCACCGACGACAACGCTCGCACTCGCCTGTCTCGGCGTCGGGATTATTGCCCTGTCGCTCGCGATTCGCGACTAACTCTCCTCAGACTCGCCAGACTTCTCAGCCTCGCCCTCGAGTTCCATCTCGACCGTTTCTTCGGTCACTCGAATTCCTTTCTCGGCGAGATGACGCATCCGACGGCGGGCAAAGTCCTCCTCCTGAGTGCCCTGCGTCGCGAGGACGTACATCCGCGCTCGCCCAGTTGGTCGCATCGTCCGGCCGGCACGCTGGGTTCCCTGCCGGCGCGACCCACCCAGCCCTGACGCGACGATAGCGAGCGCAGCGCTCGGGAGGTCGATTCCCTCGTCGCCGACGCGAGAGACAATCAGCGTCGACAGCGTCCCGTTGCGGAACTGCTCGAAATACTGCTCGCGGCGTGCGTGTGGCATCTCACCGCTGATAAAGGGTGCGCCGAGTGCGTCCGAGTAGGCCTGTCCCTGGTCGAGATACTCGACGAACACCAGTGCTTGCTCGTCGGGATGCCTGCTCAGCAGCGCTTCTATTTCCAGCAATTTGGCAGGGTTGGAGGCAGCCACCTGTCGTCGTTCGTGGCCCTGTGCACTGACGTACTGGTTGCGGGCGTCGGTGTCGCCCCACGGAACGAACCTGATCTGGACTTCTGGTTCGGCGACGTAACCCGCCTCGAACAGTCCGTCCCAGTCAGTGCCGATGGGTGGACCAATTAGCGTGAAGATATCGCTCTCGTTGTCGTCCTCCCGCACTGGCGACGAAGAGAGTCCGAGACGGTGGCGAGTCTGCAGGTCTGCACTCCGCCGATACACCGGCGCAGAGATGTGATGGACCTCGTCGTAGATAATCAATCCCCATTCGCGGCTGTCGAAAAGCTGTCTGTGCCGGTCCATTCCCGCGGTCCGGTAGGTCGCAATGGTAACTGGGCGGATGTCCTTCGTTCCGCCGTGATACTCGCCGACCTGCTCGGGCGTCAGCGTCGTATGTGCCAGCAGTTCGTCGCGCCACTGGCTGGCGAGTTCACGACCCGGCACGAGGATGAGTGTCTCGCCCTCGATTTCGCTCAGAATCCCCATCGCGGCGACAGTCTTCCCGCTGCCCGGCGGGCCAACGAGTACGCCCGACGAGGTTTCGAGGAAGTTCGAGACCCATTCCTGCTGGTAGGAGCGCAGTTCGAGTTCGAGGTCGACCGGCAGTTGGTCGCCACTTTCTAGGTCGCGTTCGTCTCGCACCGGATAGCCAGCCTCGTAGAGAATCCGCTTGACCGCTGCAATCGACTCCTCGGCGACCCAACTTTCGGTGTCCGAGATTGCAGCCCGAAGCTGGTCGTCGTCGAGCTTCTGGCGGGCAACGTTGCCCATCAGGTCTGCCGTCTCGGCCGTCAATACGGTATAGCCGTCTTCGTGCGTCTCGAGCACGAACTTGTTGGCTCGCTCGTACTGCGAGCGAATCCAGGACTCAAGGCTTTCTGAGCGCTCTGGCAACACCGACCGGACGGTTCCGAGCAGGTCGTCAAGCGTTTCGTAGGGTGCTTGCCAGATGTCCTCTTGCCGGAGTTCGTACTTGTACGCACCAGAGCCCGTCGTGTCGATGAGATGGGCGAACTGTGAAAGCTGTGCGCGGGTGAACTGCTCGGGCTGGTCGACGACAATTTCGCGGCGCTCGGGAAAGAGAATCACTCGCTCGCGGTCGGTCATCCGTGCCCAGTCGACGGGATACCAGATGACCGGGTCGCTCGTCACGTCGAGTCGCTCTGCCGTTCCGGACTCGGTGAGTTCGTCCAACTCTGCGACGGCTTCGTCGTGTGTGCACTCGCGCAACTGTGCGTACCGCGTCGCGGTCAGGACCGGTCGACCAACCGCTTCGAGGGCGTCGTAGAATAGGTCGGGTTCGTCACCCTCCGCGGGCTGGTCGGGCTCGGGTTCCGACTCACCATCATCCTGAGTCGTCTCGTCTGTCACTACGCTCTCTAGCCGCCGCGGGTAGAAACGGTTTGTGTCATTGGCCTGCGTCACCGCCTCGAACAACCAGCCTCACTCCGGCGAAATCGCCGAGTCCGTCGATGAGTCGTAACGCGCTCCGGAGCGACAGCAACGGTCCGCCCAGTCCTGTCAGTCACAGAAATTCTGCGTCACAAGCACTTCGCCATCCTCCGTCACCGCGACACCGACGCCGGTCCGCTCCCACTCGGTGCTGAGCATATTCTCGCGGTGGTCAGGAGAGGTGAGCCACTGTTCGAGGAGTCCGTCGGCTAACTCCTCCCTCGTTGTGTGTCGCCCACGCTCGCCGTCGGTACTCTCGAAGGGCGTCTGCCACCACGTCGCGGCGATGTTCTCGCCCACCGACGAACACGAAACGGAACTCGATTGCACTCGCTCGAAGGCAGCGTTGCCCTCCGGCGAGACGTGTGCGTAGTAGTCCCGAGCGATCATATCGGCGCTGTGGTTTCGAGCAACCGTCGCTAATCCGGGTTCGTATTCGACCGGACTGAGGCCGCGGGCTCTCCGTTCGTCGTTGACCGCCGCGGCGATAGCCCGCTCGGCCGCTGTCGTGTTCAGCGGGTCGCGCTCGCTCTGGGTTTCCTGCCCGTCGCCAGCGGCCGACACGAACGGGTCTGCACCGCTAGCGACGAGGAGGCTTCCGAGCAGAACCACACCACCGACAACCGCCGCCGCGACGAGGTAGTCGGCACTCGCTCGTCCGCGAGCGCGCTCATCGCTGCCGTCACCGCTCATATCTGGGCCACGGACCGGCGGGAAATGAGGGTTGTGTCCACTCACCGTACTCTCTCCAGCCGAGCGCCTGCGAGTACCGCGGCGAGGCCGCTGACAGCCAACACAGCCAGTCCGGGCACGAACGAGCCTGTACTATCGCGGAGGAACCCGATCAGGAACGGCCCCGCGAAGCCGCCAATTTCTCCGATAGCGAAGACCAGCCCGACTGCCGTGCCGGTCAGCCGCGGTCCAATTCCATCCAGCGCGGGCGGAATCGCCCGGACCATCGGCGAGAGACCGCCCACTCCGAGGCCCGCGCCGACAATACCTGCGACGGCGAGTTCAGTTGCGCCGCCGCCGATGATTCCGAGGACGCCGAGCCCTGCGACGGCGCTGGCGGCGACAATCGCCCCCCGCCGCGCGCCGAATCGGTCGGCGAGTCCCGGAATCGTCAGCACACCAACGACGTTCGCCCCGACGAGGAGCGTCGTCGTCTGCCCTGCCCGACTGGCCGAGAGTCCACGGGATTCGAGAATTGTCGGTAGCCAGCCCTGCAGTCCGTGTATGATGAGTAGGTAGGTGACGCCGAGGACAACCACCAGCCGAAGTTGGGGATGAACCAGGACTGTCTTGAGGTCGTCAACCATTGGTATCTCTTCGGCCGCTTCGCTCTGCTGGCTGCCAAGCCGAGAGAGGACCACGACCAGCAGCCAGACGACGGCGTAGCAGAGAACCACCACCCCGGTCCAGAAGAACAGGTTCCGCCAGCCCCCGACTGCTGGCCCAATTAGTGGCCGACCGATGCTGAACGCGGCGGCGGTACCAGCCGACGCGCCGACGAGATAGACTGAGGAGGGGGCGCCGGTCGCATCGGGCGGAAAGAGCACAGAGACGAGTTTGGGGAGGGCGAACGTCACCAGTGTCGCGCCGACGCCCAGGGCAATTGTCGTCCCGAGTAAGCCGAGAAATCCCGGGGCAACGCTGCGGGCGAGTTGTGCCGCCCCGATACAGACCAGCGCGACAAAGAGACTTCGACCGGGCCCGATTCGGTCGACAGCCAGCCCGGAAAACAGTGCGAGCGGGATGTAGGTAAGTGGAACCGCGCCAGCGAGAATACCCGCCTGTGTCCCGGAGAGGCCAACATCTGCGATAATAGTCGGCAGGTATGCTGGCAGTGAAAACCAGCTAAACGTCAGCGACGTGTAGACCAGCGTGCCCGCGACGAGTAGGCCGTAGACTCGCCACGGAGCCGACTGCGCGCTCATATCGCCGTCTCAGAGTGGTATCGGGAAAGGTTCGTTCATCTCCGGCAGCTTTCCTGATGCTTTATATCACTGCCGGGCGGTGGCTGTGTCATGCGACTCGAAGACAAGACAGCGTTCATCACCGGCGGCGGCTCTGGACTGGGACGAGCAGCAGCGACACGGTTTGCCAAAGAGGGAGCGACCATCGTGACGGCCGACGTTGACCTCGAAGGTGCAGAGGAGACAATCGAACAGGTCGAAGAACTTGGCGGCGAGGGCGTGGCTCACGAACT
Organism: Halovenus sp.; assembly: GCA_028274925.1. Taxonomy (GTDB): domain Archaea; phylum Halobacteriota; class Halobacteria; order Halobacteriales; family Haloarculaceae; genus Halovenus. The sequence goes on along the minus strand of JAQCNR010000300.1, from coordinate 518 downwards.
CGACGTGCGGGACCGCGACGCGTTCAAATCGTCCATCGACGCCACTGTCGAGGAGTACGGGCTCGACATCCTACTCAACAACGCTGGTATCAGCCACCAGCGAATCCACGTCGAGGATATGGACGACGACCACCGCGACCAACTTATCGACGTGAATATCAAAGGCGTCTGGAACGGCACCGTCTCGGCGATGCCACACTTCAAAGAGCAGGGCGGCGGCGCAATCGTCAACACAGCATCTCTCGCTGGCGTCATCGGCGCGCCAATGCTCTCAGCATACTCGCTGACGAAAGGCGCAGTTGTCAATTTCACCCGTTCTGTGGCCGCAGAGGTCGGTCCACATCAAGTCCGTGTCAACGCTGTCTGTCCGGGGATTACCGACACCTCGATGCCCCGGCGCAGTCTCAGCGAGGAGGAGTGGGAATACACGAAAAACGAGATGTCCGAAGAGTATCCCCTCAAGCGGCTGGGTAAGCCCGAAGATATTGCCAACGCGATGCTCTTCCTTGCATCGGACG
>JAQCNR010000408.1 GCA_028274925.1 Halovenus sp. | reverse complement strand
GACCATCTCGCATGACTCTCTCCAGGGAGGAAGTTGAACGCATCGTCAGCGCGGTCGAGACGATGGAGGTGAGTCTGGGGGTCCTCGCTGACAAGCAATCGTTGTCCCGAGATGAGTATATGACCGACAGGGCGGCGCGCGATATCGTCGAACGACGGTTCGTCAAGTTGACCGAGGCCGCGCTCGACCGCTGACGGCGACGACGACGGCCCAGGGCAGGAAATCCGGCTTGTCCGCTCGGGGGAGTTGTGGGTAGCAACGGACGTCGAGACGGGCGTCGCCAGTCAAGACGAGACCCGCGAGGTTGCGCTGGAGAACCTGGACGACGCCCTCGCCCTCCATCAGAATGAGGGCGATGCAATCGACTCTCCAGAAGCAGAACCTGAGGTGCTTCGGGACTTGGATATCGACCCCGACGAGGTCGAGCAGGCCCGGGAAGAGACAGACGAACTACCGGCGTTCATGCAGTAGTGTCGATGCCGTCCAGGGATTTCTCCGGCCGTGAGGTCGTCAAAGCGCTCAGCAAAAACAGGTTTTTCATTGTCGACCGGACTGGCAGTCACGTCAAACCCCGGTACGAGCATCCGACCAACGACGAGGACGTTCGGGTGGTAAGTGTGCCGATGCACGACCGCATCGACACCGGAACGCTGCGGTCGATTGCCGAGCAGTCGGGTGCGCGTGACTTCGACGCGTTCTGTGCGTGGATCGACCGACATCGCTAGCCAGGGGGAGACGCGAGTAGCGGCCCTGGAAACTCTCGACGAGGCGATCGCGCTCTGTCACGACGCTTCTCACCCAGGAGGCACGATGTCGTCCGGATGCAGGACGAACTCGAACTCGGATTCGAAGACGAAGAAATCGTCCGCTTTTGCCGGGAAACCGATCGCGTACTGCTGACGAACGACGACTTCTTAGAGTTCGACGACCACCCGGAAATTTTCTTTCCCGAGGAACAGCGAACGCCTCCCGGACTGCCGTGACGGCGATCCAGTGCGTCGACCGCCTCAAATCACTATCAGTCGCCGATCGTCGACGGCGGTAACCGGGAAACGAGCCCATCGAAGTCGTCGTCGAAGCTCAACACGTGGTCGATCCCATGTCGGTCCGCTCGTTTCTGTCTGTGCCGGTCACGTCGCTCGCGTTGCCGTACCCAGCGTGTGACTCGGGGTCTTGCCTTGGGAGTCAGAACTTATGATAAACTACGACACCAACTATAAAGACGGTAACGACAATCGTACTGACATCGAACCCCGCCCTCGACAGACGGGCGAAGACAATCACGGTGAGGAGGCCGACCCGTGGAACGGACCGTTTACCGAATACAACAAGTACGACCGTCCAACCGGACACGCGTATGTTCGATGTGGCGACTGTGGCACCGAGGTCGTCACGAGTCAGCGAGAGCACGCTACCCACCGACCAGGCTGTGAGCACGCCGACTCTGAGAACGGACAGCTAACCAACGCAGTCGGGGAACACGTTACAGGGAGCGACCGATGAGCGGGAAGCAAAAGAAGCGTGTCAGCGTCAGCCTCGACCCGGAGCTGTACCCCGGGCGAAGATGCTCGGCTTGAACGTGTCCGGCGTGAGCGAGCGTTGCGTGTGTACCTCGACCGACTCGAAAACGGCGGTGGACAGGGCGGCACAATCCTCGCCTCGAATGGCGATGCGGAGTTGACTGGAGGGGATGAGCCCGCGGCCACCACCGACGACGTCGATGAGGATGGAGCGGAGTACGCCAACGCCTCAACCGACGAGATCCTCGACGAGTATCACCAGTTCGCCACGTCAGTGCTTGACCGCAGCGAGAACACCGTCCAACTCCACACTCGCTACATTGAGCGACTGCTTGAACACGCCGACACACCGCCGTCGCGCATCACCCAAGACGACATCACAGACTACCTCTGCTCTGGGGGTAGCATCAGTAATGCTACTCGAATGAACATCATCGGCGCTCTGCGTGTGTTCTTCTGTGACTTCCTCAACCGGGACCTAATGAAATCCTTCGAGGTATCTTAGTCAGTCGGCCAAACCTACAGAGGTTCCCTCAAAAGAGGACTTGCAGACGTTTTATCGGAGGATGGACTACCAGAATTACAAGCTCATCTTCCTGTTTGCCGCCTCGGGCCTTCGGTTGAGTGAGCTGGTCAAGTTTCGGATGGACGATATTGACGAGGGTACACGAGTGCCCGTGTCGAAACGGACAGTGAGCGCGCAGTGTGGTCCCCCCATTTCGACGCAAGAGAAGCCGCAACGCTGGCGCATGTCGTCGGCGTGGATGCCGGCATAGTCTTGCTCAGCGAGCGCGAGGCGCGTCAGCTGCACGGCGTCACTGAGGTT
>JAQCNR010000404.1 GCA_028274925.1 Halovenus sp. | reverse complement strand
AATGAACGCTCCAAATGTGGAGTCGTCCGTCGGTTCAATTTCGAGGTCGACGGTCCCGCTGGAGCCACTCTCGATCGTAGTGTCCTCAGCCTCGACGGTGAAGCCGGGCTCGTCCTCGAAAAAGAACGAGCCAGTGGTCGTCGGCTGGGGACCTGCTTCAGTTACCGAAGCGTCGGCTGTCGCAGTCGTCGGTGCCAGCCCAATTCCGGCCCCGGCAACTGCGACGAGGAGAAGTACAACTGCAAGTATCCTCGCTGTGTCTGTAAAATTATACCTCCGTCTACGGTCTAACGCTGTTCGAGCACCCATGTGTCTACCCCACATTCAAGACAATATCCTAATCCTATTTAAATCTACATCATTTGAAACTCCAAATTTGTTTTTCTGACTCATTTGCCGGCAAGATATGAATACAATAATCATAGTGATATAATGGTAAATATAGATTTTTTGTGTGAAAATATAGGTTTAAGATTTAATATTTACAAAAAAGCAATTTGAACTGTCCCGCGTGTTTTCAATATTGATATCTGGAGAGAGTAGTAAACTCTATAGTAGTTTTCTTCTGTTGTTACAGTATCCGGGTTGATGAGTATAGAGACAACAACAGGAGAGCCAGCAGTTGCCAGCACGAACCGTGTCCGATATCAGAGAAGTACCGCTATCAGAGCGGCAGGATTGCTCACACACCACGCTGTTGGTACAGCGCGCGGTACGAGCGGAGTTTGCGGTACAGCATCGTGAACCAGAAGCCGTGATAGACGACCAGGAAGGCGAGAAATGTGACCAGCGTGAGCGACAGGTTCGTCACGAGAGTGTTGTACAGCGCGTGGATGAACGCCGCGATGAGCAGCCCCTTGACTACAATCGGCCCGCGTTTGCCGTGGTTGAATTTTGCCAGTCCGAGATAGAAGCCTGCCCACGCCGAGAAGATGACGTGGCCCGGCCCGACGAACGCCCGCTGAGTGGCGATTGCGACTGCTCTGTCCTGTTGGATGGCAAATCCTGCAGCCGTCGAATCGACTGAGAACATCAGGATGTATAGCAGATTCTCGATGGCAGCGAAGCCGACCCCGGCCATCGCACCGTAAACCACGCCGTCGACGACGGTCTGGAAGGCGTCGGTCCGGAAGGCGTAGCTACGGACAGCCAGCCACTTCACTGTCTCCTCGATTGGCCCGACGATCAGGAAATAGAACAGCGTGGTGCCGACGATACCGAACACAGCGAAAAACGGCTGTGCGATGCTGTTGACGACGCCGGCGATGGTCGCAAAGCCGACGGCGAGCAGGAAGGTGACCGCCAGCCCGAGCAGTGGTTCTTTCGTCGTCGGGTCGCCGTACCAGAAATAGCCCGCGAGAATGAGAGCCGGAACTGCCGACGCGGCCGCCAACCCGCCGAGAATCGGTGCCTGAACGACGAGAACGCCGGCGAGCACTACCTGTGCGATAAAGAGTGTGAGTGCAATGGTGAGCAACAGGACTCGTTTGCTCGTCTGTAACACGTTCGCGAGACGGACAGCAAACCGGTCGAGCGGCGAGCGAGCCTCCCAGCTTGCGATTTCGTAGAGGTCAACGCGGCCAGTGAACGAATCCTGCACAGGGTCAGTCGGTCGCTCGTTCGACCCAACCGAACGGTGGCCCTCCTGTGGAACGAATCGCTCGCCCTCGTTGAGACCCGAGGCCGGTCCTAGCCCCTCGGAACTGCGCGGCTGGCCGTCCTCGGCAGTAGAGGTCGGTCCTGCCGACTCCTCCGCGGCCCGCTGAGACGTGTCGGACGAGTCGCCGTGCGGGGCTTGTTGACGTGAGTTCGCCTCGTCGTGCTCGTCGTCACCCGGCGGTGTCATCGACACGTGCTACGAGTCCCGGAGTGTAAAACCCCCCGTCGTAGTCGACTCAGACCAGTCCGTCGGTACAGTAGAGCGCAACGGCGAGATAGAGATGCTCACTGTCGATGACGAACCCGTAGAATAGCGGCGTCCGGTCGACACGAGCGAGCAGGCTGTAGGCAGTCATATATCCCACGAACGGCACCAACAGGAGATACTGTCGGTGGAGCGTGCCAACAGCGACGAGCGTGGCCACAATCACTCCGAGAGCGACGCTCCCGGCCGCCGCCAACCGTTTCGTCCGCTCGACGCCGACGACCAGCGGGACTGTCGCAATTCCCTCCGCACTGTCACCCTCGATATCTTTGATGTCGAAAACGACAGCCGCGATGGTCAACGCGGCAGTGATGAACGCGAAGGTAAACAGGATATCGAGCGTGAACAGGTGTCCGTAGTAGACGCCGACGCCGAGCGGAATCGCCCCCCACGACAGACCGACGAGGAGATTCTTGACCAGCAGGATTCGTTTCACGCCAACGACTGAGTACAGCACCGCGACGGCTAGCGGAGCGACCATCGCAGGCACAGCGGGAATCCCGGTCACGAACGCAATCGCGGTCGCGAGCAGATACAGCACGCCGCCGATTGCGAGCAATACCTTGCCGTACCGCTCGACGAACGCCGCTCGGTCAGGAACATTCTGTGCGTCCTCTGCGAGGTCGGTGAGTCGATTGAACGAGTAGACGAACAGCGTCGCGGCGAAGACAATGAACAACGGCACAGGCTCGAGCGAGAGGTCGGCAAGAACGATAGTGCTCACCGCGACAGCAGTCGCCGACAGCGAAATAAGCAGGTTCGAGTGGACGAGCAACAGCAGCACCGAGGTGATTGTCGACACCAGCCCGACGCGCTCGGTGCTCATCGTGCGACCAGCCACGCCGGCGGGGTGGTTCTCTGTGACAAGCCAGTTGGATGTTCGACCGGCGGCCGAATCAACATTACGACGGCGAGTCGATACAGTGGCCTTATGTTGCTTATCCAGTGAATGAACAGGTATGGCGGAACAGACTGAGAGGGTCGGTGCGAGGCTGCGAGCCTACGTCGCTGAGGCACCCGTCATCGGTGCCATGGCCGTCGGTGCCGGGAGTTACGTACTCGGGTTTGGACTGACCTATCTGCTCGTTGCCCTCGACAGCGGACTGGACCCGGCGGCGACGACTGAAAGCGTCATTGCACAGACAGGCATCTTCCAGCAAGCACAACTGGCTGGCTTTCCACAGCCGGAGCCGACGACAACCGAATTCGTCGGCTGGATATTCTACAACGCCCACTTCGTCGACACGGTGGCGGTACCACAGGTCTCCGGGCAGGCGGGACAGGGCGGTGCGCAGACCCAGAGTGCTCCCGAGGCGTTCAACATCCTCACGACTGCCTCGACACAGGTCCCCAGCGTCGTCTATCAGCTTGTCCCTGTGCTTCTTCTCACTGTGAGCGGGTACGCGCTCGCGCGAGCGGCCGACCTCGAAGTGAGCCGTAGCCTCGTCCGAATCGGGCTGGGTGTCCCGACGACGTACGTGCCCCTGAGCCTGTTTGGCGCGTTTTTCTTTCGCGCAGCAGCAACCGCCGAACAGGACGGTATCGAGATTACGGTCAGTGCAAGTCCCAGCATTGGTGGGGTCCTCGTGATGGCGCTCGTCTCGACACTGTTCGGGATTGTCGGTCTCTATCTCGGTGCACAGCAGGGCGAGTCGGCCGACGCATAGACAGCTGATTTTATGCCGCTTCGCCGTGGCTGTCGGCGCATGCCCAACATCGACGAGTCGGCACGCCTTGTCGACTCGACCATCGGCGACAGCGAGGTTCGTGAGTTCGTCACGATTCACGACAGTACGGTTGGCGACGACTGCAAAATCTACGAGCACGCGTCAGTCAAGAAGAGCCACATCGACGGCCCGGCGGACGTCAACGCCGGCACCTACATCGAGAACGCAGCGATTGGCCCCAACGTCCAGATTGGACCGAACTGCAGTGTCGTCGGCGTCACGCACGAACTAACTCCCGGCGGAATGGTCTTCGGAGACGATGTCTTCGAGCGAATTATTCTCCACGATGGTGCTTTTCTCGGTGCGGGTGTCACCGTCGCTCCGGGTGTCGAGATTGGCGAGGGCTCGGTTGTCGGTGCAGGCGCGACGGTGACGCAGGATGTTGGACCGGGGATGCTCGTTCGCGGAACGCCGCCTGCACAGGAGCGGGTAGCGGTGAGCGAGTGGCTGGCGGAGTGATTAGTGGTCGGTTGAAAGAAAAAGAGCAGACATTCGACCGAGTCACGCTCTGACTTCGAGATCTTGGTTCGCGTGGATGCACGCTTAGTCAATCGCCCCTGTCTTCGTGTTCTCGTCAAGCGTGTCAGCCGTTCGCACAGGTCACTTCGCCACTCCCTGTTCCCGTCTGTGTTGATCCGCAGACTCTTACGCGCATCTTTTGAACCCAGTGTTTCGGCTCACCGGAGACCTGATTTCAGCACGAAAAACCAATATCCACACAGCACAGGCCGAGACCCAGACCACTGACCTGCGAAACAATCCCGAATTGCCAATGTTGAACACGGAATATCACCCGGTGATGTGCAGAATTATGATTCGGTGGTTCTCGACGCGCAACCGTGGGAGTCGCGTGTAGAACCACTTTTTCAGCACTATGCACCTTGCTCTCCGGCAAAATTGTTAAGACTGTAAGACCGATACGTACTGACAGAGCTATGTCGGCAGACAAACGCATCCCAGTCACTGAAGAGACTCGGAAAGAACTCCACGATCTGAAAGAGCCGGGACAGACCTATGATGAACTTCTGCAAGAGCTTGCACAACAACACCGCCGCCAGGAACTGGAACAGCGGTTTCAGGAGCTCGAAGAGAAAGACGGTGATGAGCTGACGGCGCTTGACGATGTCTGACTACGAAGTCCTGCTCGGCCACGACGCGCGAAATTTTCTTGCAGCTGCCGATGAAAAGACCACACGAATCTGCAAGGAAAAACTCGGCTATCTGGCAGAGAATCCGTATCCCGGTCGAGGGCAGGGTGACAAAGAGAAACTCCCAATTGACGGCCGTCGAGACCGGTTCCGCTTGCACATCTCTCGCTCGTATACAGCGATTTATACCGTCATCGAGGACGAAAGCGAGGTCCGTGTCCTCGAAATTCTGCCAATAGATGACGCCCACAAACGCTACGGGTTCTGAGCCGGCGGGCGTCGGTCCTTCTCACCGCGGCGGAAGTGACTGACGAGCGTTGGTCTATTAATACGGATTAGAAACCAACCGCGAATGTTGTCTGGTAATACAACGAAGGAAATCCTCCTGAATGAGAACTCTCTACTGACTCTAACACGTAGAAATTTGTAGTTCAGCCGCTAACAGTCTGACTCGGAAAACAATCCCAAGCTGCCGACTTTGTACAGAGAATATCACTCGGTGACTCT
>JAQCNR010000385.1 GCA_028274925.1 Halovenus sp. | reverse complement strand
GTGGCGACCGCCTCGACGAGGTTCTCTCGCGGCTCGAATCCGTGACGACGGGCCCGGAGGGCGCGCTCAGCGCGGCAGTCACCGATGCCAACGCGGGGCTGCCCGACGCGGTGACAACAGCGGCCGGCGATGCTGCGCAGGTCGTTCGCGGCGTGGCCCCGACGATCTACTACACCGACGACGCCGGCCTCGTCTCGGTCGGGTTGCGGCCCCCGATCATGCCCGAGGCGTTCACCGAGTGGGCCGAGAGCTTTCGGATCGACCGCGAGTGGTTTCAGCCGACCGGTCGGCTGCTATTCGCCGTTGTTCGGGCCGATGTGTGCGCGGTCGGTATCTACGAAGGAGACAACCGCATCACCTTCGAGGGCTTCGAGAGCAGCGTCAAGAGCGACCACTCAAAAGGTGGGTTCTCGCAGGATCGCTTCGAGCGCATCCGCGACGAGCAGATCGACGAGCATCTGACCGAGACACGCGAGACAATCGACACACTGCTCGAAACCAACGCACCCGAGACAGTGATTATTACCGGCGAACAGGCAGTTGTCGGCGAACTCGACGATCTGGCCGATCACACGGCCAGTACGGACGCTGGCGGCGACCCTGAAGACGCCATCGAGCACGGGTTTGCTGATTTCTGGACGACGCGGCTGGTCGGTATCTGAGCCGGATGCGGGAGTCGGCTTATCGGACGACCGTTACCGGCACCGGTGACCGACGAACGACTGTTTCGGAGACACTGCCGAGCAGCAGCCGGGCGGCCCCGTCGCGGCCGTGGCTGCCCATGACGATTCCGTCGATGTCGGTATCTTCAGCATAGCTGACGATCTCGGTTGCAGGCCGGCCGGCCAGCAACTCGCGGTCGACCGTGTGGTTGTCACCGGTGGTTGCTTCGGCTTCCTCGAACAGGGCTTCGGCGCGGTCGCGTTGCTCGGCGACGATGCCGGAGGGATCGGTGAGCAGCCCGTCGGCTCCGACGCCGCTGTCAGCCGGCGTCAACACGTGCGCGAGCGTCAGGTGGGCGTCTGGAAACGTCGCAAGGGCGTAGTCCAGTGCCTCGGTAGACTGCGGCGAGCCATCGAGCGGGACAAGCAGGTGACGAGCCATATCGGAGCCAGTCACCGGGTGGGCTAAAGTGCCACGGCCACGGCGGGGTACGGTCAGCGGTCGCCGTCGGTCTCCGAGCCTGCCGTCACCTCGCCCGTGGTGCCGAATCCGCTGGTGACTGTAATGCGGGTTGCGTCCGGCAGGTCAGCCCCGGACACTCGGACAAACGCCGAGGGGTAGGAGATAGCCTCGCCGCAGGCGGTGTTGGAGCCGCTCGTGTCGACCGCGCTGGCGGTTGCGACAACCGCCTCGTCGGTGATGGTGACGTTCGACACCTCGAGTGTGTTGTAACAGGTCGAGGAGCCGACCGACTGCAGGTAGAGGATCGTCGCCGCGTCGAAATCGGTTGCCTCGACGAAGTCGGTGACACGGGCAGGTATTTTTTCGGTACTGTCGAGCAAGGAATCGAGGGCTGTTCTGGTATCGTAGCGGGCGACGTAGCCAGCATCCTCGGTCGGGGCTGTGCTCCACGCCGGGTCGGTGAACGACCGGCCAAGCTGGAGCACAGCCGTGCTGTCCGGGGCGTCACCCGGCGTGTCGCTGTCTGGTGTATCTGGTGGCCCGCCGAGACAGCCCGCGACCGCAAGCAGCCCGACAGTCCCGATTCCCTGTAGCACGTGACGACGTGAACGGTACGACATGGTGAGTTCGTCTGGTAGTTGGTGTATCTGAAAAAGTGTTTTCTGCGGACGTAAACAGGGACTGAGGCGACGACAACAGTTATATACGAGTGTATGTGCCCGGTCGATCAGGATTCCTCGTCTTTGAGATCGCTCAGCTCGGATTCGATTTCGGCGTCGTTACGCTCGGTCTCGACATCCGCATCAGCGTCGGCTGCGGACGCGCTGTCGGCGGTCGCGTTGGTTGTGTCGGCCGTGTCGGTGCTATCCGTGGACGCCTCGGCTGTCGACCCGCTGTCGCCGTCGCCAACCTCGGATTGCAGCGTGTCGAGTTCGGCATCGACCGCGCTGTCCGTCGAGAGCGATTCGAGTTCGCGGTCGATCTCGTCACCGTCGGAGAGGGCATCGTCGAGGGTGCCCGTCTCCTCCAGTTCGGTCATCGCCTCGGCGCGAGCCTCCATCTCCTGTGTCTCCTCCTCGGCGCGCTCGATCGAGCGGGAGACATCGCCCATCTCGTCGCCGACGCCGCTGAGCGCCTCCGAGACCTGCGTCGAGGCCTCCGCAGCCTCGTATTTTGCCTTCATCGTCTCCTTCTTGGTGCGGAACTCCTCGATGCGGCCCTCGAGGTCGTCCTTCTTCTCGACGAGGTCGTCCTGTGTGGACTGGAGGTCGGCGATCTGGGTGTCGAGCTCCTCGATCTGGGTCATCTTCGACTGCTTCTTTTCGAGGGCCTGCCGCGCGAGGTC
>JAQCNR010000366.1 GCA_028274925.1 Halovenus sp. | reverse complement strand
CCCGAGGTTTACGATCGTACTACGCCGAAACGTACCTAACTGTCGCTTCACGTCTGAATTTGTATGTCCTCTCTGCGCTCAACTGAATAGAGTCGGAAATTTTTTTATATGTCCCGATACATTCCCGGCGTGTGCCACAACCGAACATCCTGTGGATCTGTACAGACCAGCAGCGCTACGACACGCTCGGTTGCTACGGCAACGAACACGTTTCGACACCGGCGGTCGACGAACTCGCCGCGAACGGCGTTCGGTTCGACCGCTGTTTCAGCCAGAACCCGGTGTGTACCCCGAGCAGAGCGAGTTTTCTGACCGGTCGGTATCCGCGTACCACGCGATGCTACCAGAATGGGCTCGACATGCCGGACGACGAGGTGCTCGTCACGCGAATGCTGGCCGACGAGGGATACACCTGCGGGCTCGCCGGCAAACTTCACATCTCCTCGGCCCATCCCGGTCGGTCGACTGACGCTCACACGGAACGGCGTATCGACGACGGATACGCCGAGTTCCACTGGTCGCACGACACGGGCGCACACTGGCCGACGAACGAGTACCACCACTGGCTGAACCAGAGAGGGGTCGAATACGACCGGACACCGGTCGAGGGTTCCGACCACGTCACCACCGCCGTGCCAGCCGAGCACCACCAGACGACGTGGTGTGCCGAACGGACCATCGATTTCATCGAATCCAACGAGGGACGCGACCGTCCGTGGCTGTACTCTGTCAATCCGTTCGACCCTCACCCGCCGTTCGACCCGCCCCGCGAGTACCTGGAGCCGTATCTCGATGCCCTCGACGCCGTCCCGCTCCCGAACTACCGGTCCGACGAGCTCGAGGACAAGCCGGTGCTCGACGACCTCCGGACGGCACAGGGGTTTCAGGACGACTGGTACCCGGAGATGAACGACGACGACCACCGACTCGTGCGCGCAGCCTACTGGGCGATGTGTGACCTCATCGACGACCAGGTCACCAGAATGCTGGACGCGCTCGAAGACACCGGTCAGCGCGCGGAGACGCTCGTGATATTCATGTCGGACCACGGAACGATGCTCGGCGACCACGGCGTGTACCGGAAAGGGCCGTACATGTACGAGCCGGCAGTCCGTGTCCCGCTGGTCGTATCTGGACCGGGGGTACGAGAAGGCGTCGACTCGGATGCCCTCGTCGAGTTGAGCGACATCGCGCCCACCCTCCTCGACGCGGCCGGGGTCGAGACGCCTGACCGCGTCCAGACCGAGTCACTCTGGCCACTCCTCTCCGGCGAGAGCGACCTCGACGACCATCGCGAGGACGTCTACTGCGAGCACTACGATTCGATGGGCGCCTACGAGGACCATACGATTCCACACGGCACGATGGTCCGCACCGAACAGTACCGCCTCGTCCGCTGGCACCGCCTCGACACGGGAGAACTGTACGACCTGGAGTCGGACCCAGAGGAACAGCGCAACCGCTGGGACGACCCCGACTACTCCGAGGTGAAGATGCAGCTCCTCGAGCGCCTCTCGGACCGGATGTTCGAAACCGTCGACCCCGCTCCCGAGCGACGAGCACCGTGGTAGGAGACGGTCGTCTATCATCGCACTGCCGGGGTTCCCGGGGCGGGTTTCGACAGCGCGTCTCGAAACTACCGCCTCCGAGGCCGCCGACGCGGTCGATACATGGCTTCTATCGGCGGCGTGAAACGCTAGTCAGGCCGGGACGCGACAACCCGAACGAGGCTGTATTCAGGTATCGTGACCCGGACGCTCCCGCCTTCGACCGTCGACCACTCGTCCGAGATACCGAACCGGGTCCCGACGAGTCCCTCGTCGAGTTCACCCGTGTCGTCGATGGTATGAAGCGCCAGTCGCAGTTCCCCGTCAGTGCCGGCCCGAGTTTGCAACGTCACGGTGTACTCGTACGCTTTCGTCCGCTGGAGCGGCAGATAGACCCACTGTTTGATGCCGCGTGGCCGGTCTGCGCTCACAGTCTCGACTTCGACCCGCTGGGCGCGTCCACCAC
>JAQCNR010000294.1 GCA_028274925.1 Halovenus sp. | reverse complement strand
TGGCCGGTGCCCCCCAGGTCGAACCGTATGTCTCCTGAGGCCGCCCCTGAATCTGGGGCTGTTGGTCCATCGATGTCTCAGGAAGCTGTTCCGCCGCCGGGGGCTCCCCGCGTGTCTCGTATTTCTTCCGTAGCGCTTCCGCCGCTGTCGTCTTCCGAATCAGCGAACCATCGTCCGACGTGTCCGCCGAGAGGAGGTCCTTCGCCGTCGGTTCCTCTAGTCCGACGGGACTGTTGGACGGGGCATGACTATCAGATTGGGTAGGTGTTCCAGTGTCCGGCTCCCCACCGTCGGCAGTCGATGTCGAGCGGAGCAGGTCTGTGTACTCGCCGAAGTCGGTCGAGTCGACGAGGCCGCCGAGCTTCTCCAACTCACGCCGGCTCGCCTCAACGACGTGTTCCATCTCGACGACCGCCCCGTCGTCGGCAGCTAGCACCGCCGCGGTTCGTGCAACATTCCGGATATTCGCTCCGGAGAGTTCGAGGCCAGCAAGAAACTCGTAGTCCAGATTCGCTGTCGGCGTCGCCTCCGGGAAGATAATCTTCCATATCTCTTCGCGTGCGTCCTCGTCTGGTTGCTGGAACGAGACCGTCTGGTGAATTCGACGCATGAACGCGTCGTCGACGTGCGACGCGTTGTTCGTCGTCAGCAATACGACGCCATCGTAGCTCTCGATACGCTGGAACAGGTAGTTCACATCGATGTTGGTGTAGCGGTCCGTCGCGTCGTTGACGCCGGCGCGTTGTCCGAACACCGCGTCTGCCTCGTCGAACAACAGAATCGCGTTCGAATCACGGGCCGCATCGAAGATGCGTTCGAGGTTCTCCTCGGCCCCGCCGATGTGCTTGCTGACAACACTGGAGAGGTCTATCTGGTAGAGGTCCATCCCCACGTCTCCGGCGATGATTTCGGCAGCAAGCGTCTTCCCAGTTCCCGAGGGTCCGGCGAACATCGCGACCACGCCGGTCCCCCGTGAGAAACGGTCTTCGAGGCCCCACTCCTCGTAGATGGTCCCGCGGTGTTTGACGTGGGCCGCGACCTCGGAGAGCTGGCGCTCAGTGTCGGGAGGCAACACGATTTCGTCCCACGTCGAGTCGGGCTCGATTTGCACTGCCAGCTCGCCTAGTCCCGTCGCGGACTGGGCCTTACACCCCTCGATAACCGTGTCACGGCTGAGTGGCTCCTCGTCATCACCCGCAGATATTGCCCGGGCCATCTCGACGGCCCCATCGATGCCGGCCTGTGTGAGTTCGAACGTGTTGGCGAGGACGGTCGGCGACACGCCGTCGCGCAGTACTGCGGCGTGGTCCTCCCAACAGCGCTTTCGGAGTTCGAATCCCGGTTTCGGGAACTCGACGAGGGCGTAGGCCACATCCCGCACGTTCGCGGCGGGCGTCCACCGCTCGCTACCCGTCAGGAAAAGGTCCGCCTCGACGACAGCGAGGGCATCGACAACTTCGTCGACAGTCATCCCCTGTCGCTCCCGCTCGTCGGCCTCGGCGACGCCCGCGTCGGCAGTCGCCTCACTGACATTGGTCAGGTGGACCGGTCGGTCCTGTAACAACGCCTCTCGCCGGAATCGGTCGAGCTGGTCGGCCCGTAATAGCCGGTCGAGGTCCGCACGGAGCACCCGCTGGTCGGCGATTGCCTCGACTGCACGGGTCTTCTCGGCACCGTCCGGCCCCCAGAAATAGTGGATGCTTGGCGCCGTCTCCGACCCAGCAGCGAGCTGTTCGACCCGAGCCCGGGTGTCGCCGTCCAGCCGCAAGTCCTCGACAGTCGTCCCGGTCTCGACGAGCGAGGCAATTCCGTCGAGGGCTGGGTCGAGGCTGTGGTGGCCCTCGAGATACGAGACGAGGCGCTGGTCGACCATGAGTTGTCGACGTCGGTGGGACGTGCTCGCGCCGGTCGACTCGGTCAGCGTAATCAGTCCGTGACGGCGAAGCGGCGAGGACGACCCCACCAGCGCGGTCGCGACGGACTCCGCTTCCGTCGTCGCGCCGAACAGCGACGCGACTAGGTCCACCGTCGGCCGCGTCGTCCCCGTCTCGTCCTGAACGGAAGCGTACAACTGTTCGTACTCGACGTCGATATCAGGAAGCAGCGCGAGCAAGAACACGTCGAGATGGGTCCGGGAGAGTTCGAACCGCTCTGCGAGTACTTCCAGACGGAGCGTCGTGTCCGTTGTCTCCGCACACCGGCGGTCAATGTCGCTCGCCCGCTCCGAGACTGCCTCCCGAATGTCCGCCGGCAACACCGGCGAGAGTTCCGCCGGCGCGGTCGATACCGTTCGGTCCGGATAGCCTCCCTCCGTGGGGCCATCCGAGACAGCTGTGAGTATCGTATCGATTCGTTCGATTTCGTCGAACAAATGTTCGCGTGTCGTATCGTACGTCATCGTTCACCCAAACCCCCTCGGCCACTGGCTGAGACACCGCTGAGACGGCAATTAGTTTCATGTGCCACCACAGTTATTAAATAGTTGTTGGTAAACCCCGAACCAATGAGTTGCTGGCGCGGCTCTCAGTCCGAGACGGCGCCTGGGAAGACGGGACCGAAGACGCCGAGTCGTCTTCGTCCCGGTCACACACGACGGCGGCGGAGTTCCTCCAGCGCGTCACGGCCATACAAGACGAGGGACCCTCGGCGAGCCTGGGATTGAACACCTCGGGCCCGAACACCCACCCCGAGTACGAACAATACTACGGCGTCGACATCGAGACCCACGGACAGGTCGACGCACTCCAACGATTGGCGGAAATCAATGGCGTCGCACAGGTCCGGCGCTTGACCGGGGAGGGCATCCCAATCGACGCGATGGGCACCTCCTCCGTGATGCAAGCCTATCGAGAGCGAAAGGTAACCCGGTTCCATGGGACGCCGAACGACACAACAACGGTCCAAACGACGCAGTGAACTCGTTCAGCGCGCCGAAGCCGGCAAGCTAGCCGGCCAGACGCAAGTGCCAGATTCAGCGTTTTCGAGGTGTGGTTTCCTCACCTGGCCAGTCACTCGACAGCAGCGTCCAGCGTACCATGGAGGACCGCATGGGCGACTCCTTCGCCGACGGCCATAGTCCACATGGGCGCGCGATCACCGTGTGCAAGCGGATTAGACGACAGCGCGTTCACGGTCGGCAACTACGTCGTCTTCAACGTCAGCGATTACAGCCCTCCTCTATTAAACAGAAAACATGTCCTCGACTACGAACGCAGAAGCTGC
>JAQCNR010000363.1 GCA_028274925.1 Halovenus sp. | reverse complement strand
CGTGTGTTCGTAGCGCTGTTCACAGCGCGTCTCGATCTGTTCTCGCGTCCAGTCGCCGTCCTGCTCTAAGTCGTATCGATTGCGGACTTCCCACGAATGCTTGTCGGCAGCGGCCTTGAGGACGCGGAGCGAGAAATCGCGCGTGTCCTTGAACGTGAACGGGCCGCTCATCGACTTCGCGTCGCTCAGATCCGTTTCTTCGACGCCGTCGAGGCACAGTCGGTTCTCCGCGACGGCACGGAAGGCTTCGAGTTCGGGTGACCTCGTGACGAGTACCTCGTGTAGATAGCTCTGGACGACGTCGCCGTATCCGTCCAGAGTGAACGCCTGCTCGGGTGAGACGATCTGCAGTTCAGCTCCAGTTTGGGTGACTTGGCGACGCTTCGGTTCGAGAAGCGGACACAGGAACGCAAGCCGATCAGAATGGAGGAGATAGGCGTAGCTGAACAGCCGTGACCGGGACGGCGATTCTTTCACCGGGTCGTGGCCTTCCGCGTAGTACTTCGAGTCCAACACGGCCAAGGTCTCGTCGCCCTCCTGTAGCGCGTGGTCCGGTTCGTGGTAGATCTGACCCTCACCCTCGAACGGGTTCACGGACGGTGACCGGACGGGAGTCACGTCGTCAAGGTCGCCGAGGTGGTCGTAGGACTTGATGTACGAGAGTTCGCGCTCGATGACGACCTGGGAGTACTGCTCGAACAACGACTCCATATTCAGGACGTAGTCCACGACAAGCTCTCGCGGACCGTCACGAAGTTGCTGGCCGAGCGACGACGACATCACCGCCTTAGCGACGTCGAACGCCTTCTGGTAGTACCGTCGCTGCTTCGGAAGGTCGCTAAGCGAGAGCCGTCGATACGCATCCATCCGGTCTAACCCACTGCCGACGCCCATACTCTCCAGACGTTCCACCTCCCGGTGAACCTCTGAGAAGATTCGGTCGTACGCGGGGTGATCGTTCTCGTGGGAGTTCTGCCGGAAGAGTCGAAGGAGCGTCTTTCCGGCGAAGTGCAGCAGCGAGTTCGCGGCGTTGTCGTACTCGGTCTCGTTGCGGATCCAGTGTGGTTCGAGCGTCCCGCGTGCGTGGTTGAGGAGTGTCTGTTTGACGTCGATCTCACCCCGACCGTCAAGACTGTCGAGCCGGCGGATGACCAAGTCGCGGATGTACCCCTGCCGGTGAATCGTCTCTAACCCGTCGAGGTAGTTGATCGCCAGCACCACGAACACGTCGTCGAGATGGATGTCGTCGGAGAGGAAATCCTGAAGCGGAATGCCGTGGTATTCGATGGAGCGGTTCTGGTCGTAGACCGCCAGCAGCATGTCGAAGATATGCTCCCAGTCGATCTTCGGATCGACCTGGACCTTCGACGACGGCGTGAGGCTCACGACGCCGATGATGTCCGTCGCTTCGACGTGGAGTATCTCGTTCTCGTCGCCATCTACGGTGACCGTGACGACTTCGTACTCCTGCTCACCGTCGAGTGCTGCTTGACTCTTCGTGAAGACGCCG
>JAQCNR010000350.1 GCA_028274925.1 Halovenus sp. | reverse complement strand
GATGAGCAACCTGACCGAGATTGTCGAAGCAATCTCTGAGACAGCAAACGGTATTAGCGAGGTGTCCGAGGCGACCGCAGCCGAATAGATTGCCTCGATGGTCGACGAAGTCGTCGGACAGACAGACCGCGTCGCAGACGAAATCGAAGACCTGGCCGCCGCCAACCCGGAGCAGGCGGCGATGGTCACCGAAGTCGAGAGCTCCGCCGCACAGCTCTCCAGCACGGAGGCCAAGACAGACGGCGGAGCGAGCGTCGGTTCCGACGGCGTCTCGATCCCGGGGGACTTGCCCGACAACATCCCCGATTTCGTCACCGAGATGCTGTCTGAAGAGCAACTCAGTAAAGTTGCTCGCGGAGAGGTCAAGCCCGAAGACGTGCTGTAAGCCGGCAGTCGGCACACAGACTACGTCTGTCGGGTTGACAGCGAGAAGCGCTCTGTCGCACCGCATTACGAGGGTGATGTCGGCGACACAGTTTCATCAGGATGGGCAGTCAGCTGCGACGCCCAACGGCGCGATGGTGGACTGAGCGGACACTGTATCGGTGTACTGCCTGAAAGTGGCCAGCGGCCGGTATTACGATGGGTCGGGTGGTTTGGACTGCTGTGCAGTCGGCAACCGCAGACACACATCGGTGCCGTCGTCTGTCGACTCGACTGACACGTCACCGCCGGCCTGTGTAACAATCGTTCGGACCATCCACAGACCGAGGCCCTGCCCGTGGTTGAGCGCAGTCTCTTCACCCGTCTCGAGCACGTCTGCTTCCATATCCGGCAGTCCTGGTCCGTTATCGCTCACGGATATCTCCGTCCACCCGTCCTCGGCAGACTCGACGCCGACAGTAATGTCCCCAGCGTCAGTTACGTCTGCGGCATTGTCGACGAGTTCACGAACGGCTTCCAGCAACACCGTCGGGACCTGAACCGAGGAGCCATCTGAAATCCTCGTCGTGATTGTCGCGTCAGCATGCTCCTCGCGGAGCGGGGCAACGGCATCTTCGACCAGGTCTGCGGCGTTCATTTTCGGCTGGTCGCCCCGGTGGGACTGCGTTAGTTGCCGTATTTGCTTCATCTTCTCCGTCATGTCGTCCCACTTGTCGAGGATTCGCTCGACGGTTGCGAACTGCTCGGCGCGCTTGTCGGGGTCATTCTCCTCACACATCACCTGGGTCCACCCACGCACCTTCGTCAGGTCGTTGCGCATGTTGTGACGCATCACACGCTGCATGACCTCCATGTGTTGTCGCTGCTGCTGCTGGCGCGATATGTCCCGACCCTCGACGACGAGCAGGGTGACAGTATCGTCGTCGTCGGTCACTGGCTTCACCGAGAAGTCGATTGTCGTGAGGCCATCAGCGCCACGTACCTCTGTCTCGTACCGGACGAACTCGCCGGTTCCGGCCCGGTCGATGGCGTCACGGACCTGCTCGTAGACCTCGTCTGAGTGTGTCCACAACGGCGCCTCATAGAATGGGCGGTCCACGATTGATTCACGGTCGATTCCACCGAAGTCGAGGGCAGCGTCGTTGGCCTCCACGACTGTGCCGTCCGGGTCCAGGAGTCCGGTAAACTGGAATGTCTGGTTGAAGATGCTCTCGAACCGCCGGGCACGCTCTTTGCTTTCGGTCACGTCCCGCAGATACAGTAACATCCCGTCGATTGCATCGTCAGCCAGCCTGTTCCGACACTGGCCTTCGACGTTCAACCACTCACCGTCGCCTGATCTGAGGCGACACTCTGCCTGGAAATCGGTGTCGGGGTCTTCCATGCCGGCGAAGAACGTCTCCATCGCGTCCTCCCGGCTATCCGGGTGGAGGTAGTCGAAGAGGTGCTCGCCGACGAGGTCGTCGGGGTCGTAGCCGAGCACACGGTCGGCCGAGCCACTGGCATATGTAATCGTTCCGTCTGGGTCGACAATCGTCACCACGTCGTTGGACTGCTCGACGAACTGTTCGGTTCTGCGCTGCTGGCGCCGTCGGTCAGTCATGTCACGGACAATCTTCGCGAAGCCACGGATATCGCCGTCCTCTGCGTCCAGCGGCGCGTACCGAGCATCAGCGTAGAACTCCGTCCCATCGGCCCGAACACGCCACCCTTCGTGGGCGCTTTCGGCGGCGACGCGGGCTTGCTGGAGCAACCGCCCGGAGAGGGCCGACTCGTGGTCAGTCTCTGGATGGAGTTCGGCCATCGGCATGCCAACGGCGGTCTCGGCATCGTAGCCGAACATCGTCTCGGCGCTCTCGTTCCACGTTTGGATTGTGCCGTCCTCGCTGACGATGAGGAAGGCGTACTCGTCGACACTCTCTGTCAGGAGACGGAACCGCTCGCGTTCCTCGAAGAGTTCCTGTTCGCGGCGTGCTTCCTCGGTCACATCCTGTGCGAGCAACAGCCCACGGGTGCCAGTTGGCTCGTTGTCAGCCGGGTCGACCGGGACGATATGTATCCGTATGGTCCGGTCACGCAGTGCAACGCGGGTGTCTGTGCGCTCGCCATCGAGTGCCGCGCGAGATCGTGGGAGGAGTTTCTCCCCAGCGTCGGTATCTGGAAGTACCGCCCCAACCGCTGCTCCTGAAATATCTGACGGCTCGAGTCCTACCCTCGATAGGAGTTCACCCGCTGCGAGGCGGTAGTTCAGCTCAGCGTCGAACGTGAGGACAGCACCGTTGGGGATATTCTCCGCGAGACTCCGGTACCGTTGCTCGCTCGCTCGAATCGACTCCTCCCGGTCGAGGCTGTCCAGCACGGCGGCGAGGTTGCCGGCCAACACTTCGATCAGTTGCCGCTCACTGTCCCCGAGTCGGTCCGGGTCCGTGGCTCCGACGACCACCACACCGTGGTCGCCAACCGGGACGTACGCACTCGTCGTCACATCTCCGCGGTCGACGCCGTCATCAAGCGCACGGTAGTCGTCGTATTGGACCGGTTCAGCACTTTCGACCGCCTCCCACAGTGGCGTTTTGCCACGCTCGATGCGGGCGGGTGGCTGTGCAGTACTCGTTCCCTTGGCGGCAACTCTCAGAAGTTCGTCTCCGTCGCGACGGTAGAACGCCGACTGGTCGAATCCGAACTCCGTTGCGACCGTCTCGAGGGCTCTGTCTGCCGCCTCCTCGCTACTGTTGGCCTCCAGAAGTTCTTTCGTCACCCGCAGAAGGGCTCGGAGGCGCTGTTCTCGGGTCTTCTCCTCGGTCACGTCCTGCTGGATACTGATGTGGTTCGTTAGCTGACCGTCGTCGTAGACGGGCGTCACCGAGAGGCGGTTCCAGAACTGCTCGCCGTTCTGTCGGTAGTTGCGCAGGTCGACGGTGATTGCCTCGTCGCCAGCAATCGCGTCCCGGAGGTCATCGAGCGCCTGCTGGTCTCGGTCGTCGGCCTGCAGGAACCGGCAGTTCCGCCCGACTGCTTCCGAACGGTCGTAGCCAGTCTGCTCGACGAACACGTCGTTGACGTAGATCAGCGGGTTGTCTTCTCGGTCGGGGTCGCTGATCGTGATGCCAACACTCGCTTCGTCCATTGCCCGTTCTTTCAGTTCGAGTTCCTGCTCGCGCTCTCGCCGTTTGGAGACATCCCGGAAGACTCCATATATCACCGGCCCGTCTGGGAGTTGCACGGTATCGGTGTTGATCTCTACGGGAATCGTCTCACCACCGGCACAGCAGAGCTTCGGTTGGTCACCGTTGGGGAGTTCGGAGAGCATTCCCGGACTTGCGGCAGCGTCCTCGAACGCCGCTCGATACAGGTCAGTATCGCCTTCGGGGTGGAGTTCAATCTGGTTCAGCCCGACCAACTCCTCACGTGGCCGTCCGACCAGTTCCTCGGCCGCGGCGTTTGTTTCCACAATCTCACCCGTCTCGGCATCTGCGACGAAGACGGGGTCCGGCGCGGCCTCCAGGAGCGTCTCGTATCGCTCCTGACTGTCGGTGAGTGCTGCTTCCCGCGCCTTTCGCTCGGTAACGTCCTGTTGGATGCCAATGTAGTTCTGCACACCCCCCCGCTCGTCGGTGACTGGTGTGATAGAGAGCCGCGACCAGTACGAGGTCCCGTCTTTCCGGGTGTTCTGGAGTTCGAGCGAGACTGGCTCTTCGGAGTTAATCGCTTCGCGCAGTCGTTGTCGCTTCTCTGGGTCAGTGTCTGTGCCCTGGAGAAACCGCGGATTCCGCCCGAGTGACTCCTCACGCGTGTACCCGGTCAATCGCTCGAACCCGTCGTTGACGTAGACCAGTGGGTTGCCCTCCTCGGCCGGGCCAGTGATCTGGATACCGACCTCCGTTTCGTCCATCGCCTGCTCTTTCAGTTCGAGTTCGCGCTCACGGGCCCGGCGTTCAGTCTCGTCGCGGACGGTACAGACCAGTCGACCGTCCTCGACGATGGTCAGTGAGAGTTCGGCGGGGAACGTCGACCCGTCGGCACGACGGCCGGTGACCATCCCTCGCCAGTGCCCCTCTGCGTCAAGCGCCGGGAACGCCTCCTGTTC
>JAQCNR010000347.1 GCA_028274925.1 Halovenus sp. | reverse complement strand
CAAGGCTCGACGACCGATTGCGTCGCGAGCGGACACGCGGAGAAGCCCGACTGCTGTCCGATGCCCGCCGACACGGTGTTTCGACGCCGTTGATTCGGGATATCGACACTGCAGAGTCGCGGCTGACACTCCAGCACGTCGGCGACGATGATCTCCGTGACGCACTCTCCACAGCCCACGTCCGCACGCTCGCCGAACAGCTCGCCCGGCTTCACGAAGCCGGCCTCGTCCACGGCGACCCCACTACCAGAAACGTCCGGGTCGGCGACCGCGTCTCGCTAATCGATTTCGGCCTGGGCTACTACTCCGGCGACCCGGAAGACCACGCGATGGACCTCCACGTTCTGCTCGGCAGTCTCGCCGGCACCGACGACGACGCTGACCGCCTGCGAACTGCCGTTCTCGACGCCTACGGAGACGCTGGTGACGATTCTGTCCTCGACCGACTGTCAGAAATCGAGGGACGTGGCAGGTATCAGTAAACCTTTTATCCCTTCTGGAGACGGAAATCCGTGCTAGTTACACCCAAACCACCGTTTCAGCCCGTCAGACGCTATTATAGCTGATACTGGAGACCAAACGTTTATAAACTTCCGTGACTAACTATATATTAACGAAGCCCGCGTGGCATATTTATAGATTGCTCCCGCGGCAACTGAAAATAAATCATGAGTGAATCACAGCGGACCAACGGCCGAGAGCGCGAACGCGAACACGAGGAGACAGAATCCAAGCAGACAGAAGAGGAGATAGAGGTGTGCCCAGAGTGTAGCGGCAACCTCGTCAACGACGCCGAACACGGAGAGACAGTCTGTCAAGAGTGTGGCCTCGTTGTCGAGGAAGACGAAATTGACCCTGGCCCGGAGTGGCGGGCCTTCGACTCTCGTGAACAGGACCAGAAATCCCGCGTCGGTGCACCGACGACGAACATGATGCACGACAAGGGACTGTCGACGAACATCGGCTGGCAGAACAAGGACGCCTACGGCAATTCGCTGTCCAGCCGACAGCGCGAGAAGATGCAGCGACTCCGGACGTGGAACGAGCGATTCCGCACCCGCGACTCCAAAGAGCGCAATCTCAAGCAGGCACTCGGCGAAATCGACCGCATGGCGAGCGCCCTCGGTCTGCCCGAGAACGTCCGCGAGACGGCAAGTGTCATCTATCGCCGCGCGCTGGAGGAGGACCTGCTTCCGGGGCGGTCCATCGAGGGTGTTTCGACTGCGTCGCTGTACGCTGCGGCCCGGCAGGCCGGGACGCCGCGCTCGCTCGACGAAGTCAACCACGTCTCCCGCGTGGACCGCATGGAACTCACCCGGACCTACCGATATATCGTCCAGGAACTGAACCTCGAAGTCCAGCCAGCCAATCCGAAAAGCTACGTCCCACGATTCGTCTCGGAACTCGGCCTCTCCGAGGAGGTCGAACGGCGCTCGCGCGAACTGCTCGACTCCGCCGAAGGGACAGAAGTAATCAGTGGCAAATCGCCGGTTGGACTCGCCGCTGCGGCAATTTACGCCGCCTCGCTGCTCACCAACGAGAAGGTGACACAGAACGAGGTCAGCGACGTCGCAGAGATTTCCGAAGTGACGATTCGCAACCGGTATCACGAACTGCTGGACGTCGAAACGAACGCAGCAGCCTGATTCTCCTCCGCGGTCTGATACGCGACACAACGCTTTTCATCTGTGCGAGTCACCCACACATATGGAAGAAACAGAAGTGCGCGTGCTCTGCCCAGAGTGTGGGAAGAACTGGCGGAGTAGTCCAACCGACTTACCGGCGACTGACGCGAACTTTCACTGTCCGAACTGTCACGCGAGCCGGCGGCTCTCGGAGTTCATGCGAACGGAACACGACCTCAGAACAGTCAAACAGTTAGGTTGAGGTCGGTGAGACGGCACCGCAGGCCGCGCAGTGGAGCACTTCTGCGCCCTGCTCGCGCTCGATATCGGTATCCGGGAGGCCACACTCCGAGCAGAGCACGTACTGCTCTGCGTAGGCGTCGAGTGCTTCGCGGACTCGCTTGGCGTCGAACTCGCCGGTCAGTCGCGCCCGGCCGCTCTCGTCGATGTGTGCGCTGGTCCCAACCTCGTCCTGCAGGAACTTCAGCAGGTGGTCCTCGTCGCGGCCCAGGTCGTCACAG
This sequence comes from Halovenus sp., assembly GCA_028274925.1. GTDB lineage: Archaea > Halobacteriota > Halobacteria > Halobacteriales > Haloarculaceae > Halovenus. Next base: position 10,768 of record JAQCNR010000347.1, on the reverse strand, counting down.
GCCTGCTGGAAGTTCTCGAAGACAGTCGCGTGGCCCTCTTGACGCACGTCTGGGTCGGGCACCTCGAACCGCTCGGAATCGGCGTCAATATCGGGTGTCTCGTCGATTCCCCGGTCAAGCATGTCATCGTAGTCCATAGATAACCGTTGCTCTGCCAGCAATAAAAGCCGTCCTGTTTCCTCTTGGGGGATTTATGCCTGCGAGGTCGCTGGCTGTTCGCAGTCGTTCGGCGACAAAACGCTCCTCACACAACTTCCCTCTACTCCGCAGTCGCCGGCACACCCGTGACGGTTGTCTCCGGGGGGACATCCTCCGTTACGAGTGAGTTGGCACTGACCTGTGCGCCCTCCCCGATTTCGACGCCGGGGAGGATGATTGCGCTCGCGCCAATCATCGCCCCCTCGCCGATACGCACCTCGCCGGTCCGGTACTCCTCGCGCAGGAACTCGTGACAGAGAATCGTCGCGTCGTAGCCGATGATTACGTCGTCTTCGATGGTGATCAGTTCCGGCCAGAAGACATCCGGCGTCGCCTCCAGCCCGAAGGCGACACCCTCGCCGATGGTCACGCCGAGTCGACGCAGGAGCACCCGTTTGAGCGCGAGACTCGGTGAAATGCGACAGAGCAGAATCACCGCGTAGTTGACCATGACCTGAAGCGGATTCCTGATCTGGTACCACCGCCCCAGCGAGGTTCGCACGTGTGGTCGGGGATGTCGCTGGACACGCTCGCGCCGGTCCTCGGTATCGTCGTCGCTCCGGTCGGCCGCCATGGGTCGATTTCGGCGGGCGGGAACTTCAACCTCGCGGCCTAGTCGGCCCGCTCGGCAAGCACAATTAGCGCCTCGCTGTCCTCAACAGCGTACGGCGAGACCTCCCGACGGCCGTCAAATCGAATTATATCGCCGGCCGAGAGGTCGTACGTGTCGTCGTCGAAGTCGAGTTCGATGGCCCCCGACCGGACGGTGAACAGAATCTGGCGGTCGGGATGAGTGTGCGGGTCGACCCGTTCGCCGGCGTCGAGTGCCAACTGGATGACCATCGGTTCGCCGGCCTCGAAGGGCCGGGCGTGCGGTGTGCCGTCGAGTTCGTCGAGCGAGGCCTGTGCTGGCATAGCCGACGGTTCGACGGCCACGGGGAAGTGGCCTCTCCCGAACATCTCCCGCCGAATATACTCGGAGCAACCCACAGGGGGTCTGGTTCCCAGTCACTCAGTATGACTCAGACAGACCGCAGCGATCCGGACCGACGGCTCGGTGTTCGCCAGATAGCGGGGGCACCGTTCGACGACATTATCGCCGAACTCGACGCACTCGGCCCCGGAGAGACGCTACTGCTCCAGAGCAGTTTCGAGCCCGAACCGCTGTACGACGTCCTTGCAGAGCGTGGCTTTACCCACGAGACCGAGCAGGTCGAACCCACGCTGTATCACGTTCGAGTCCGTCACGCCTAAACGGTCGACTCGGGGCCGGCGAGAAACCACTCGGCCAGTCGCGCCTGTCCGCGCCGCAACACCGTGCTCGCGGTCGATTTGTCGATATCGAGTGTCGCGGCCAGTTCGGCCAGCGTACAGTTCCGGGGCACCGACAGATACCCCTCTCGAACTGCGGCTTCGAGCACCTCGCGCTGGCGGTCGGTCAACAGTGACTCCGGGTCGGTCCGGCCCACGAGCGATTCGAGTTCGTAGGAGAGTGGGGCATAGTCGAGTACGTCCTGCAGTTCGTTTAGTTCCGTTCTGGTTCCTGTGAGGTCGAACCGGTACCAGCCACGCTCGACGTCGACTGGGAATTCGATTGTCAGTCCGGCTGTCTCGACGAAGCCGTAGAGGTCGGTCTGTGTCGTCTCGTACTTCGACAGCGACCGGCCAGACTCGGACTCCAGTCGCTCGTAGCGCACGATTGCGGGGTGGTCCCGAATCGCCTCGGCCGCCGCCTGCGCAGACTCACCGACCGTTTCCCCGAGTTCGAGCGCCCGGTCGCCAGTTCGGTAGCCCGACAGCAGTCGAAACGTCGTCTTTGGGAACTCGCGGGAGAGTTCTGCGACCCACAGCGACGGCGGGAGTTCGATGCGAAACCGTGCGCTAATCATCGCCTTCCTCCGTCACGGCGTGTCCGCCCCGTCCTCGGGACATACGAGCTACTGGCCCCGCGACGGTCATCAACGTACCGGTCCCAACATGTTGGTGAAACACTCAGGCCGAGACAGCCGAACAGTTGTCGTATGGAGACACACGCGCAGTGGACGCCGACCGGTATCGTCTCGGAACTACGCTCCAGACACCGCCCGCTGTTCGCCGTCGCCAACGCCGCCCTCGCCGTCCTGTTTACCGCGCTCATGCTCGTCGACGACCGAACGCTGCTCGGCCGGAACGTCTGGACGAAACCCTGGAAGTTCGCCGTCTCGATTACCATCTTCACTGCGACTATGGGCTGGCTCCTCCCGCGACTCTCGCTTTCAGAGCGTCGCCAACACTGGATTGGCGGGGCAATTGCCACGACAATGGGAATCGAAATCACACTCATCTCGACGCAGGCGGCCCGCGGCGTCAGGTCACACTTCAATCTCGCGCCGGCGCTGGACGGCGCGATTGCCGGCGCAATGGGACTCACGATCACGCTGAACACCGTCGTCGTGAGCTACGTCTTCTGGCACACGGTGCGCGACCCGCCGTCGCTCTCGCCAGCCTACCGGCTCGGGATCCAGCTTGGACTGGCGCTGTTCTTGCTCGCGAGCGTCGAGGGTGGGCTGATGATTGCCCACGGCGCACACAGCGTCGGCGTCGCCCCCGACAGCCCCGGTCTGCCGCTGTTGAACTGGAAACTCACCGGCGGCGACCTGCGTGTTGCTCACTTTATCGGCTTACACGGCCTGCAGGTGCTGCCGCTGGCGGGCTATCTCGCGGCCCGCCGGGGTGAGGGTTGGCGGTCGACAGCGACGGTCTGGGTCGTCGCGCTGGCCTACGGCAGCCTCACGCTGGTGACGTTCGTGTTGGCGGTGCTCGGACTCCCCGTCTGGCCGTAAGCAGTACACATTTGACTCCCCGGCCGTCATCTGTCTCGTATGACACTGTTCGGTAGCCTCCGCCGTCTCGTCGTGTACGGATTCGCCCTCGTCGGCCTCGCAACGATTCTGTTCGTCCTCTTCTCGTACGGCTGGGACGGCGGCCCGCCCGAAGTCAATCTCGAATCACCCGAGGCCGAGTAACTCACTCCTCGCTGAGATTGAGTGCGGCGATGAGCCGTGCAGTGACGACACGCTCAACCAATTTGACGAGGTCGATATCGTCGCCGACAGCGTCGGCGAAAATCCCCAGCGGCACCTCGCCGCCGGCCATTTCTTGGTGACCGCCAGCGCTCCCCACGTCGTCAAAGGCCGTGTCGAGTGCTTCTCCGATGTGAACCCGTGAGTCTGTCGAGCGTGCGCTCAGGTGGATACTCGGTTCGACTATCCCGAAGACAATCGCCGTCTCGACGCCCTCCAGTGTTGCCAGATAATCCGCCGCTTGCGGGAGCGCGTCACGCTCGTTCGTCCGACCGACGTGGCTGATGAGTACCGACCCCCGAACCATGCGGTTGCCGATGGACCGGCCGATTACGTCGACAGTTTCGCCGGTCACCGACGGCGAAGAGAGTTCACGCAACAGCGACCGGTCGGCTGTATCGTGGAGAAACGCTGCCGCGGTGTACTCGTCTTTTGCCGTCCCCCGGAGAAAACTCAGTGTCTCCCGGCGAATCGCAAAGAGCAGTACCGTTGCCAGTGGTGCGTCGACTTCGATGTCGAGTTCACGCACGTATTCGGTGAGCATTGTCACCGTTGCGCCGATTGATTCACGATGGTCGACGAACTTGGCGTCGATTTCGTCTGCCGGGTGGTGGTCGATGACGATGTCGACCGGCGTTCCCTCGGGGACGCGGTTGTTCGCACCCGGGACCGCGTGGTCGACAAAGGCCAATAGCGACCCCTCTGGTCGGTTCGTGACAGTCTCCGGGTCGAACTTCCGCAGGTCGATGTTGAGGAGACTGATGAACGCCCGGTTTTGCTGGTGGGAAATCTCGCCGCTGTAGAGGATGCGTCGCTCGTCGATGCCCGCCTCGGCGGCGATGCGCCCGAGCGCGAGCGCACTCGCCAGACAGTCTGGGTCCGGGTTATTGTGACAGACGATGGTGAGCTCCTCGCCCGTCGCGAGCAGCTCGCGGAGCGCCGCTGCCTTGGACATACGGGTACTACCGCCCCATCACACAAGAGTACTCCCCAGCCTCAGTGTTTGAGCTCGTCGTTGATGTCTGCCCCAGAACTCTCCCCAGGAAGGATATCGCCGAGTGCAGCCCCGAAGGAAGCGACTGTCCAGACGACGCTGATGCGGGCCAGCGCCACCACCGGGTCGGCCCAGCCGTCGACGCGGCCCCACATCGTCATCATCGCCGCCGCGGTCAGAAAGGAGACGACGGCAATCCCAACCATCCGTCTCGGGATGAACCCGAAGATGGGGCGGTTCACCTGCACTTTCTGGGGCACGGCTCCGTAGACCAGTCCGAGAATCATCCCCAGAACAAAGATAGTGTTGATCACGAAGTAGACCGGAAACACCCCGACTCGAAAGGAGAGGAAGAACTCGGCGATGTCGAAGACGCCGTCCTCGACGAGAAACGGGATAGCGAAGAAGATGCTCCCGACGAAGGACTCGGCGATATCACGTGAGGTGTATTTCTCGATTCGGTCACCGAAGATGTCATCCAGCGTCGCCTCGACAGTCTCCTCGCGGAGACGGCTCGCTTCCTGTCGGTCGGTCTCGCTTTCCAGTACCGCATCGAGGTCGTCGAACTCTCTGTTGAGTGCCTCGATGAGGGCGCTGTCACTCAGTTCTTGGACCTCCGGCGGCGGCGTTTCGATCGTCGGGTCGTTCTCGACCAGTCGTGAGCCTTGCTGTGCGATGCCGCTTTCGAGAGCCACCGCTGGCGTCGTCTGGTCGTCGGAGAGGATATCACCGAGACCAGCACCGAGTGAGCCGACAGTCCAGATGACGTTGATGCGGGCCACCGCTTCTACGGGCGAGCGCCACCCGTTAACCCGTCCCCAGACGGTCATCAGAAGCGCTGCGACCAGAAACGAGACGACGAGCGTCATCACCAACCGCGCGGGGATAACGCCGCCCAACACCCGCGTGTCTGCCCTGTCCTGACCGGTCCACTCGAGCAATGCGTAGGTCATCACCACGACGAAGACGGTGTTTGCGAGCAGGAAGACGGGGACGCCAGCAACGGTCGACCCGAGAAGGTGGCTGGCAATATCGAAGATTCCGCCCTCGACGAGTAGCGGCGAGGCGAAAATGACGCTGCCGATGAAAGCCTCGGCCACGTCTCGCCTGTCGAGACTCTGAACCCCGGACTCGATCAGCCCACGGTCGTGGGCCTCGACGAGCAACTGCTTGATATCGCGGATTTCGTCCTGCGTTTGGTCGTCAGCGTCCTCCCGAAGCGCGATGAGGTCGGTAAAGAGGTCTTCGATTGTCGCATTGTTGTCGACCGCTTCGGGCTGGGGGTCGGCCTCGGTCGCTGACTGTGACTCCGACATTCCGTATGGTGGCCCTTTGCGGAGCATCGGTATATATCTCGTCCTGTCGGTCGACCAGTCGGTGAGCAGAGTTCCCTGAGGGTTGTTCGCGACTACGTCTCGCAGATTCCGGGATTTAAGTGCCAGACTGCCATCGGCCAACGTACGCATGTCCGGAACGGCACTGGGCTCGCTCTCCCGTCTCGGCTGGGGGCCCAGACTGGCTCTCTGCTATCTCACGGCGGTGTTTCTGATTGTCGGCGTCCCTGCTGTTGCCGCGACACCCGGCGTCGCGGAACAGCGACCGGTCGACAGCAGCCCGGCGCTGGCAGCCCAGGACACGACACTGGTCGTTGACGACGATGGTGGCGGCGACTACGAGTCGATTTCTGCGGCGCTCGCCGACGCGAGTGACGGCGACACCATCCGCGTTCGCGCCGGTACGTACAGCGGCTTTCGGCCGACGAAAAACGTGACAATCACGACAGCTGGCGCGGTCGTCGAAGGCGCGATTCGGCTCTCGGGCACGACTGCGTCCCCGACAATCGAGGGATTCACAATACGACCGTCGGCGGAGGCCACGAGCGGTGTCGGTGTCTTTGCCGACGACTCGCGCGGCGACTGGACGCTCCGTGACATCACGACCCGAAACACCGAGTACCACGGTATCTCGGCGCTCGGCAGCAGCGGCGACTGGCGTGTCATCGACTCCGACATCCGCGGCAGTGACATCACCATCGCGGCCGCTGGTTCGACTGGAGACTGGCGCATCGAACGGACCGTTATCGCTGGTGACGAGTCGAGTATTACTGGACAGAACGGCGTGATTCGCCGCAGTACAATCGTCGGCACCGTCTCCGGGTCTCGGGCCCCTGGCGAGGGACCGATTGACGCTCGGCGAAACTACTGGGGCCAATCCGGTGGGCCGAGAGATGGTCAGTGTACCGACGATGTCGATTGTTCGGAGCCACTCGATAGCCCGCCGGTCAGTTCGTCTGACCCTGGTGACGGCGACGATGGCGACGGTGAGGACGATACGGGGGCGGACAATCTGGCTCCGACGGCGGTTGTGAGTGTCAACCAGCCCACGACCGAGTTCTCGCTCACAGCGTCCGTCGGCGAGACGTTGCGGTTCGACGGGTCGGCCTCTGCCGACCCGGACGGCGAGATTCAGTCATACGAGTGGTCGGTCTCCGGGCCGGCGACTGCACAGGCGACTGGTCCGCAGTTCGATACGAGCCTTCCCGAGCCAGGGACGTATACGGTGACGTTGACGGTGAGCGACGGCACGGCGACGGACACTGCCGGATTCACGGTCGACGTGTCTGCGACGAGCGACCCGCCGCCAACAGCTATTCCCCCCGTTGCCGCGGTGTCGGCTCCTGACTCGGTGGCCACCGGCGAGACGGTGCAGTTCTCGGCAGCGGACTCGGTCGACCCCGATGGTCAACTCCGCGGGTACGACTGGGATTTCGACAATGACGGCACCATCGAGGCGAGCACGACCGGCCCGACAGCGACGTACATCTTCAGCGAGGCCGGCCGCTACGACGCGACGGTGACTGTCGTCGACGACGACGGCGAGACTGCGACCGCGAACACGTCGGTTCGCGCTGTTTCGGCGGCACCCCCCACGCCCGCCCTATCCGTCAGCCCCACTGAGGGCGACCGCCCAGTCGCGGGCCGGGGGCTCACCTTCGATGCGAGCGCGTCGACAGCCAGTGCTGACCGGGAGATTGTCGCCTACGAGTGGTCCTTCGGTGACGGGACGACCCGGCGCGTCCGGGCCCGTGACGGCGAGCCACCGCGGCCCACGACAACATACACCTACGATACTGCTGGGTCCTCCGTCGTGACGCTGACCGTCGTCGACAGCGCGGGCGTCGCGGCCACGACGAGTCGCCGGGTCGAGGTCACCTCACCGCCGACCCCACAGATTGGGGCGGTCAGTCCGGAGAAACCGGGTCGGCTCATCCGCGGTGTCGACCTCGAAAACAGCTACACGGTCCCGGTCGATGCCCGCAACGATATCGAGACAGTCACCGCCTCGTTCCCTGCCGGCGAAACTATCGAGGCGACCCGAGTGAGCGAGGCCGGCGAGCAGACGACCTGGCGACTCGGCGATGTCGATATCGACGCAGTGACTGAATCGGGGCTGAACACCGTCACGGTCCGGGCGACCGACGAGCAGGGTCACACCGGCGTCGAGACGTTCACCATCGGTGCCTTCGAGCCGCCGGGCTGGTTCGAGTTCGCCATGGGTGACAATCCGACGGTTACCCGCGACGAAGACGGACGCTGGCTCCTCGAATCGAGCGCACCGACTGTCCCGCCGGGCGGCCTGGTCGGCCCGACCTACTCCTTCAGCCCGCCGGTCTCACAGCTCAGCGGAGAGTACACGCTCGGCCTCGGTGCTGAGTACGGCTTCGAGTACGTCTTCGCCCAGAGCCGAGCCACGGCGAGCGGGCACGGCAGACTCTCGCTGACGACGCCGGTCGAAGGACTGGACCTCGACGCGGACATCGGTACCGGGTTTGGCGGGTCACGCTCGCGAAGTCTCTCCTTCGACATCAGCGGGACCGCCCGGGTTACCGACAATGCACAGCGGGCAGTCTTCGAACGCGGCCGGGTTGCGTTCGGCACACAGGCCTCGGCCACCGTCCCCGTCGCTGGTGTTGCGGTCTACATCCCGACACTCGACACGACTGTCGGCGTGGCTAGCGTCGACCTCACCCTGACAAAAGGGTTCGAGCCCGGTGTCACGCTCGCGGTCAACGACGCCCGGACGGCGCTTGCTCCCGAGACAATCGAGTTGACCCAGACGGTCGACCTGAAGGTCACTGCCGGGGCCGGCAGTTCGGTCGACTTCGGATTTGGCCGCGTCGGACTCGAAGCCCGGGGTATCGTCGGTAGCGGCGCGCAGTTCACGACCGAGGTCTACCCCGACGTAGGCCTCGGTGATGTGACGCTATCGTTGCGCGCGGGTGTGCGCGGCTGCCTCGGCCCCTGCGCCACGACGTGGCTACTCGACGACGAGTACCCACTTACAAGCGAGGGCCGCGCTGTGGCACCAGCCCTCGATACCACACTGTCGCCGACGAATCCACTTCCAACCTGATTATTGCCATGACTGATACTTCTCAAGACGGCTGTCAAACGTTCGATCCGTCCGACACAGTGACCCACGGGCCGGTGGTCGACAGCAAGTCCAGCGCAACTCGTGCCGGTGTCATCCTCGCGTTTGTCGCGCTCGTGCTCGCCGTCGCGGCCGCACCGGCGGCCGGCGTGCAGGACGACCCTACGCCGACCAACGCCACCCAGTTGACCGACAACGAGGTGGCAGACCGCCCGCCGACCGTCGCCGTCGATGAAGACGGCCCCATCGCGGTGTGGGCCGGCCGTGACCCTGGGAAATCCGAACTCGCTGGCTTCGAGTTGTACACGGCCAGCAAGTCTGGGGGTTCGTGGTCAGAGAACCGCAAACTCACCGACGACCAGCGACTGGATATCCGCCCGGACCTCGCCAGCACCGGCGACTCACAGTTTCTCGTCTGGAGTCGCGAACGACCATCTGGCGGGTTCGGCATTCGCGCCGCCCGACTCACCGGCGATGGCCTGGGCGAACGTCTCCAGTTGACCGAAGGCGGCGAGGGGTTGCACCTGAACGCCAAAGTCGCCGGCAACGGTGACCGCTGGCTGGTCACGTGGTTCGTCGACCAGGACGGCAACCTGACAACTACAGACGACCACGCCACCCGCTACGCGGTGGTCGACGGGCTCACGCTGGATGTGCTCGACTCGGGGCAGTTCGACGACAGTTCGTACATCGGGCCCGCGGCGACCGGCGACGGCTTCGAGATTGCGGTCGCACGCTCGGTCGGTCCCGACGGGACCGTCGAACGCCTCCGGCTGACCGACGGCGGCACCGAGACTGTCGAGACGTTCTCGACAGCCGGCTTGACTGCGCTCACCGCCAGCCCGGAGGCGACGGCCTGGGCGATCGTCGGCGAGACGGAATCGATTACGGTCGCCGAGGACGGCACAACGACCCTGACCACGAACGCGACCAGTATCCGCGACCTCGATTTCGTCTCCGACTCGCCCCGACCAGCTTTGGCCTACCAGGCCCGGTTCCCCGACAGCGACGGGGCCGTGCCGGCGTATCACGTCCGGGCCGGTGACGGCTGGACGACGCCCCGACTGCTCTCTGTCCCCGGAACGACCACCGACCTCGGCACCACGGCCACCAGCGAGGAACTGGTCGCGCTCGCCTCGACACTCGAAGACCCAACGGGCAAGACCGACCTGTTCGCGCTGTCGCGTCGGTTCCAGCCCGACTTGACCGTCGACGCGACGGCGAGGACGGACTCAGCCGCCGTCGGCACCGAGACGACAATCGAGTACACCGTCACCAACCGCGGTGACACGGCCGCGCCGCCGACGGTTGTCGTGCTCCGGGGTCGAACTGGCGGCGTCGATTCCGCGACGGTCCCCGAACTCGCTGTCGGTGAGTCGACGACGGCCACCTTCTCGGCGACTGTTGGCCGTGCCGGCGAGTTCGAGGTGGTCGTCGACCCGTCAGGACAGGTCGACGACCGCAACCGGACGAACAACGACGCGGCGGTCGTCCTCGCACAGCCAGACCTCGGCGTGACTTCGGTCCGCGAGCGCCGCGAGGACGGCCAACTCCAGGTTGAGGTTGGCGTCGAGAACACCGGGACAGTTCCGGCTGGTCCGTTCGACGTGAGAGTCGAGGCGGGCAACCAGACGGCGACCGGTTCGCTCCCCGGGCTGGGTGCTGGCCGCGAGATTCCGGTCACGGTCGGGCTGAACGCCTCCAGACTCGGCTCCTCGGTGTCAGCGACGGTTACTGTCGACCCCGACGGTGCGGTGAGCGAGCCAGACACCACAGACAACACGCGGCTGGCGACACTGCTCCAGCCAGACCTCGCCGTCGCCGAACCGGTGACCGTCGAGGAGACTGCCGAGGGTGCAACGGTGCGATTCGGCACCCGCAACGGCGACACCGGCGCGGCGACGGCCACGGCGACGCTCGTAACTGCCGAGGACGTCGTCTCACAGACCGTCGAGATTCCGCCGGCCCGCGACGAGAACGATACCGTCGTTATCCGGTCGGCGTTGAATGTCTCGACCACGCCGGAGGACGGAGCCTTTGGCATCCGCGTCGAACCCGAGACGGTCGACGCAGACCCGACGGA
>JAQCNR010000327.1 GCA_028274925.1 Halovenus sp. | reverse complement strand
CCAGTGCTTCGGGGTCGATGTTGTTGTACAGGACACACTCGTCTTGGGTGATGTCTCGACCTTTCGCCTCCGAGAGCGCCGTGACGATGGCGACACTCAGTGGCTCGTCAGCGTCTGGGGAGTAATCGAATGTCGGCGTCTCTACAGACATACCGAAACGCCAGGATTTCGAAGGAAAATTTGCTTCGACATGGACAAGTGACTGACGTATAAGTATGGATATCCAAGTGTAATTTCGGACTGGAGACCTGCCAGATGGATAGGAACCGGTTGGTAAGTTCCAACCTCGATTTTGAGAGGCGGGAACCTGAGAGCGAGAGTCGCCACTTGCAGAACGCTCAGTCGAATTGGGCGGCTGTGTATCTGGTTGTCACGTCGCTCGTGCTATCCCGTCTGCACTCGTCGTCGCGGGCTGTCACAGCAGGAGGGGTCGGAGACAGACTTTTCTCCCGAGGGTGTGAGATGCGGATATGGCCGAGTATGTCGTCCACGAGCCAGAGGATACGCTGGGCGAGGGCGGGGCCGAACCGCGTGTGCTCACCGACGACGTAGAGATAGCAGACTCGACACTCTCACAGATGCGCTGATTGAAGTTTCGTTCGGAGATTCCCGGCGCACTCGTGATGGAAGTCGGCGGCGGCTTCTCGCTGACTGGCGGCCCGCCGCGGCAGTTCGTCCACATGCTGTTCGTGCGACACGCACTCGACGTCATCTGGCTGGATGGCGACGAGGTCAAGAAAGTCGCCCGGATGCACCCGTGGCGAAGTGTCGGGATGGCCAAGGCAGACCGGATCCTCGAACTTCCAGCGGGCGAGGCCGAGGGCGTCAGCGTCGGCGACACTATCCGCCTCGTCGAGGACGAGACAGTGAGTGAGCGCGCGGCCACAGCAGCAGCCGAGTAATAAAGAAGCAGACGCAAAAGTCAGGCTTATATGCCTGCATACCGCCAGAACCGAGTAGGGTAACATGACCCGTGATCGATTTATTCGGGGGCCACCCCGACACCACCGCACTCTCCGACGCTGAAGACGTACAGTTCCTCGATACGACGCTCCGGGATGGCGAACAAGCACCTGGTATCTCGCTCACCCCGGACGAGAAAGCACGCATCGCTCGCAAACTCGACGATGCGGCAATCGATGTCATAGAGGCCGGCAGCGCCTGCACTGGGTCGGGCGAGCGCGAAACGATCCAGCGTGTCACTGACCTGGATCTGGACGCGACAGTGACGAGTTTCTGCCGCGGCATCCGCAACGATATCGATCTGGCGATAGATTGCGATGTTGACGGCATCAACCTCGTCGTCCCGGCCAGCGACAAGCACGTCACCCAGAAAGTCGGGACCACACCCGAGGAGAATGTCGAAAATACGGCCGACCTCGTCGACTACGCGAAAGACCACGGCCTCTGGGTCGAGGTCATCGGCGAGGACGGCTCTCGGGCTGACCTCGACTATCTCGAAGCGTTGATGGGCGCGTCACTGGAGGCGGGCGCAGACCGGGTTTGCTACGCCGATACGGTCGGCCACGCAACCCCAGACCGCACGCTCGAGGTCGTCTCACGACTGACAGAACTAGGGCCAGTGAGCACCCACACCCACGACGACTTGGGACTGGCCGTAACGAACGCGCTCGTCTCGGTTGCGGCGGGTGCAGACCTCGTCCACGGCACCATCAACGGGATTGGCGAGCGGGCAGGCAACGTCGCCCTCGAAGAGGTCGCCATCGCGCTCGACCACGGCTACGGTGTCGAGACGATGAACCTCGAAGCAGTGTACGACCTCGCGCAGCTCGTGGCCAGCGCAACCGGCATTCCGCTGGCGCCGAACAAGGCAGTCATCGGCCAGAACGCCTTCACTCACGAGTCTGGCATCCACACCGACGGGACGCTCAAAGACGACGCGATGTACGAGCCATACCCGCCGGAGAAAGTGGGCCGCCAACGCCGACTCGCACTCGGCAAACACGCTGGCCGTGCGGGCGTGAAGGCCGCACTGGACGAACACGACATGGAGGTCACCGACGACCAACTCGCGGAGGTTGTCTCCCGAGTCAAGAAGATCGGTGACCGCGGCAAGCGCGTCACCGACGCAGACTTGCTGCGGATTGCCGAGGAAATCAGCGGCAGTGACCGCGAGCGCCGCGTCGAACTGCTCGACCTGACGGCGGTCAGCGGTGTCAGCCCGCCGACGGCGAGTATTCGACTCGACGTCGACGGCGAGACGCGCGAAAACGCCGCAACTGGCTCCGGCCCTGTCGACGCCGCGATGAACGCCACCGTCGAGGCGCTCAGCCACGAGGCCGACGCAGCACTGGAAGCCTACCACGTTGACGCCATCACCGGTGGAACGGACGCCATCGTCACCGTCGAAGTGGAGATGTCCCGCGACGACAACACCGTTGCAGTCTCGAAAAGCGACTCGGACATCACTCGCGCGTCGGTAACCGCGATGGTCGAAGCGATGGACCGACTCATCGAACAGAACGACGACCAGGTTATCGCCGACGACTGAGTGGGCAGGCGGCTGTTTTTGCTCACTGCTTTCTAATACGCGGGACCAGTAGAGACAACTATGAGCGACGAACGCTCGTCTCCGACGCTCAGCGACCCCGTGCCGACGACGGGCGCACACCCCGGCGGACCCCGTCACGACGAGTCGCCCTTTCCTGCGGTTGCCGACGGCGTCCGAACACACCTTGCACCGGATTCATCTGGACACGATATGCACCACGTCTGGCGAGTCTTCCGTCTCGGCCAGCAGTTTGCAACGGAGTTGGACGGCGACCGAGAAGTGGTCGGCTGTGCGGCACTGACTCACGACATCCACCGAGTACAGGGCTCGGGTACCGGTTGTGACCCTGTCGAAATACTACCGACAATTGCAGCTATTCTCGGGGATGCTGGGCTGTCTGAGGAAAAGATTTCGAGCGTGCAACACTGCGTTGCCGTCCACGATGCCCTTGCCTTTCGCGGCGAGGAGCCACAACCTGAGACGCTCGAAGCGAAGATTCTCCGCGACGCAGACAACCTCGACGCGATGGGCGCAGTCGGGATTGCACGGACCTTTGCCTTCGGCGGCGTGCACGGAACGCCGCTGTTCGACCCCGACGGCGATGAGTACTCCCAATTGTACCACTTCGAGGACAAACTGCTCAGGTTGCGCGAGGAGTTACACACCGAGCCAGCCCGCGAACTGGCGGCCCAGCGCGAAGCGTTTCTGGAAACCTTCTTCGAGCAGTTCCTCGCGGAGTGGCACGGCGAGGCCTGAATCCGGCGAAGAGAGTCCGTCTGACAACTGACTGACGACAACTTTTACGTGTCGCTCCTGTAGGCGTGAGTCGGCACTGTATGTCAGACACCTCCAAACAGATGAGCGACGGTGAACGAGTGTCGGGTCGTGGCGAGGAACAACTCGTTCGTCTGGTCTCCGCCGCTGAACTTGACCGTCTCGAAGCACGACGGGACCACCTCACAGAGGCGGTCGAAGAACTCGAAGCCGAAAATACGCTGCTGCGACAGGAGATCGAGGCGCTTCGACGCCGCCTCGAACAGAAAGACCAACAGCGCCAGCAAGTTGTGGAAAACTACGAGCGGATGCTCGCGGCGCGACAGGACAGTGCCGACGAGACGGAAAACGACAGCGAACGGTTGCTCGGTGACGTGTTCTTCTGGCGCGCTACCACCGATGAACAGGCCTAACAGCACCCCCGGCGACGGGTTTTTGTGTGTGAGAACGTAACATGGGTAAGCCCTCCATGTCCGATCCATCAACACCAGCAGACGACAGCGACAGCGTCGAGCAGTCCGAGAGTGGGACGCCACTTCGAGTCAGCGGCCGAACAGTCAGCGAGCGCGTCCACATCGCTGCACTGCGTGCACAGATCGAGCAGATACAGCAGGAGCGTAACCGCCTCGCGGAGCGGACCGACGAACTCGAAGCCGAACAGGAGACGCTCGAACGCACAGTCTACAAGCACCGCGAGCAAATTGACGAGTTGCAGGCGCGGTGTGGTGCACTCGAAGCCGCCCTCGCGTACAAAGACGACCAGCGCCAGCAGGTTATCGAGAGCTACGAGCGCCAGTTGCACGAGCGCAGGGAGCGAGCCACGGCGACCCGCGAGCACGGCACGTCGCGACTGATTGGGACTTCGCAGCGGTGGGCGCAGGCACTGCGAGAAGGTATCCGGCGCGGCAGCCGACAGCTCAGGTCGGCACTGGGTCGGTTCGGCGTCTCCTGACCTGTCAGCGACACCTCTAATTACCGGTCGGCCGTAGCCGGGGGTATGACCGAGTCTGAGCAGGCCGAAGCCGGCACTGCCGAGGGGCAGGGCCCTGTCGAAATCGACGAAGAGATGGCCCGACATCTCGAAAACAAACGCGAAGAGTTGTTCGAGAAATTCGAGATGCCCTACGAGTTCCCGCCATCGGTAATGGAGGAGGCAAAAGCCCGGACTGAAGACGTACAGGCAGAGATCGAAGACGAGATTGGTGAGCGCGAAGACCTGCGTGAGATGACGACGTGGACGACTGACCCAATCGACGCACAGGACTTCGACGACGCCATCTCGATTGAAGAGCGCGACGACGAGTTCGTACTCTGGGTTCACATCGCCGATGTGAGCCACTACGTCACGCCTGACACGGAGATGTGGGACGAAGCACGTCGCCGTGCGAACACTATCTATCTCCCTGCCCACACTGTGCATATGCTGCCGCCGGTGCTGGCCGAAACGGTCTGTTCACTGGTTGCTCACGAGGACCGACTCGCACACACCGTCGAGATGCACCTCGACAAGGAGACCCTGGGCTACGAGACTATCGATATCTACAAATCGGTCATCCGCAGCGACGCGCGACTGACCTACAGCCAGTGTGAGGACATCCTCGACGACCCCGACGCCGCCGAGGAGTTCCTCGAAGACAGCGAGGTTGACCTCGCAGAGAAGACCGAACTGGTCTGGGAACTCGCCGACCGGATGCACGAACAGCGCAAAGAGGACGGCTCACTCGTGCTCAACCCGCGCCGGGACCGGGCACACACCATCATCGAGGAGTGCATGCTCAAGGCCAACAAGGCAGTTACCCACGAACTGATGTGGGACCGCGGTGTCGAGGCGATGTACCGAGTCCACCCACAGCCAAGTCCCGACGAGTGGAACGACGCGCTGCGAGAGATTCAGGAACTCGACGGCGTCTCGGTGCCCGGCGAAGCGTGGGACGACCCGCGGAAAGCCGTCAACGCAACCCTCGAGGAAGCGCCACAGCGCCAACTCGACAAGATTCAGTGGGCAGTGATGAAGGTGATGCCCCGCGCGAAGTATATGAACGACCCCTTTGGCGGCCACCACGCCCTGAACTTCGAGATTTACGGCCACTTCACCTCGCCAATCCGGCGACTGTCGGACCTGATCAACCACTGGATTGTCCACTCGAACGACGTGCCAGAGGACCTGCTGCAGTTGTGTGACCACGCCTCCGACCGACAGAAAGACGCCGAACAGTGCGAACGCGAATACAAGAAGTTCCTCGAAGAACTCGGCCTCGACCCCGGTGCGGTCAACAACCGGGGGCTGGAAATCGTCGAGGACTGACGCGAATTATCAGTTCTGAATACCGTGGTCTGTGCTTTTTATTACCTGAGTCCGAACTGTTGATGAATACCAGCGAGCTGATATACTAAGTCGCAAAGCCAGAGGTAGCTGGTGAGAAGAGATGGACCTACAATACACGCGGTATACGCTGCCACTAATCGGGGCGCTTGCACTCACGGTAGGTGGGACTGCCGTCTCGTTGAACCGACGGGAGGGAAGCGTCGAAAGCTGGAGCGCAGCCCTGCAAGTGGCGGCCGGGTTGTGGGTGCTGTGCAATCTGCTGATGATTTCGACCACTTCGCGTGAGTGGATTCTCCGCTTCTATCAGCTATTTTTCCCGTGCATCGCGTTGGTCGTCGTGGCGATGATGGGCTTTACGCTGCAGTTCACCGGTCGTGGCGAGTGGCTCACGCGCCGGCGGCTTGGACTGTTGTGTCTGTATCCGGCCGCGGCCGCTGTGGTGAGTGCAACGAATCGGTACCACAACCTCGTGTTTGCCAACCCGACGATGGACACGAGTGGCTCGCTCGTGGTGTTGACCGTCGAGTTCGGGCCCGCAGTCTACGCGAACTTTCTGGTCGGCTACGCACTGATTGGGGTCTACACCGCACTGCTGGTGTTGCAGGTGTTGCGCTCACGCAACGTCTACAGAAGTCTGAGTTTCGTCTTTCTGGTGATGGTCGTCGTGATGTCTGTGGCTCCGCTGCCGACACTGCTCGGGGTAAGTCCGTTCCCGTACTGGCTGCTGTTTGCGATGGCGTATCTCGTCGTTGGCCTCGGAACATTCCTCGCAACGACGAGTATCACCGCTGTCCGGATGCTCCCAGTCGACCGCATCGTCGCGGCGGTAAGTTCTGGGTCGGGCGACGTTGTTCCTCTCGCGCGAACTGTCATTTTGCAGGAGGTCGACAACGGGATTCTCGTCCTCGACCCCAAGGGCCGAGTTGTCGATATCAACCAGACAGCAAAGGTGATGCTCGGCCTCGACCAGCCAGTTGGGAGACGGCTCAGCAAGATCACCGACGAAGACCTCACCAGCGGCAGCGAAGTACTCGAATCGGTCCTCTGGGGCGATGAGTCACTACGAGAGATACGCGACCAGGTTTGGGTCGAGACTGAACGCGGGAGGCGCTGTTACGATACCCGGATTACGAGACTCACCGATAGCAACGACAACCTCGCGGGGTTCGTTGTCCTGCTGCACGATATCACCGAACAGAAAGAGAGCGAACAGCAACTCCAACAGCAGCGAAACGAGTTGCGCACCCAGACCCAGCAACTCGAACACCAGAACGAACGGCTCGACCAGTTCGCAAGTATCGTGAGCCACGACCTCCGGAACCCGCTAAACGTCGCAACAGGGAACATCGATATTGCGCTGTCAGACGCCGACGACGCCGAGATAGTCGAAATCGGGCGTGGCCGCCTCGAAACGGTGCGGTCGGCACACGACCGGATGAGCGATATCATCGACGACGCGCTCACGTTGGCCAGAGACGGGAAAGCAATCACGGAGACAGAGCCAGTGACCCTGGCCGCCGTCGCCGAAGAGGCGTGGAGTAATGTTGAGACGACAGCGGCGACACTCGAGATAGCCGAGGACGGCAGTCTCGCTGCCGACCGGGCCCGGCTGTTGACCGCCTTCGAGAACCTGATTCGGAACAGCCTCGACCACGGTCGCTCCGGTGACGACCACCTGACAGTCCGTGTTGGTCTGCTCGAAGCGGACGGATTCTACGTCGAGGACGACGGTGTCGGAATTCCACCGGGCGAGCGCGACAGAGTATTCGAGTACGGCCACACAACGAGCACAGCGGGAACGGGACTCGGGCTGTCGATTGTGAGCGATATTGTCAACGGCCACGGGTGGACCATTGACCTGACCGAGAGCACTGACGGCGGTGCGCGCGTCGAGATTTCTGGCGTCTCGATGTTGACTCGTACACTGTCAGACGAGCCAATGACCTCAGAGTGAATACTCAACCGGAGAACTCGTCACAGCTGTGGGAACTCAACGTCTCGCCGCCGGCCTCGTATCCTGGCGCTGGCTCCACCGACTGATAGCCGTAGTACAGTCCAACAGTCTCGATGTTTCGGTTTTCACAGAGATAGCGTGCGTACTCCGTCTGCCGGGGGCCGTCATCGGCAAATCTGAGCGTTTGGAAGTACTTCCGCCAGCGGAAACTCGCCATGTGATTCGCTTGCTTCGGGGAGTCCGCCGCGAACGGCCGGTCGTGAAAGCCATCGACACTGCTGCCGTCGGGGCGGGTTGCGGGAGTGGCAATCCACCACGTCCTGTCGGGTGGGTCCGGGGCGAACATCTGCCAGTTCTGGCCGAAATCAGCCGTCTCGACTGCGTTGTCTGTTTGCTCTGGTGTCTGGAAACCAACGGCACCGGCCGCCGAGAGGAGGCTGAAGATGACGAGCATCGCCGGGACGCCAGTGAACACGAGCACGTGAGCGATTGATTTGATCTGGTCGGGTACGCCCGTCGGAAGCGAGCCCAATCCTAATTGGAGCGAAGGTAATCGGGACAATCCAGCGAGTCCGAGTGCGTCCCCACCGAGGCGGGTGCGAACTCGGGCGGCCTGCCGTCCAGCCCAGTCCCACGCACCCGGCGGGTAGAGCACGACCAGACTCGCGAGTGAGACGAGTGGGAAGTGACCAACAGCCAGCGTGACCAACATTCCAACGTGAAAGAGCGCGAACAGTGTGACCAGCGCTGTCCGGAGTCGACCAGTCGAAAGAACCAGCAGCGGCGAGCAAACCAGCAAGAGAACCCAGCCGTAGTTCGCGGCAGTGAGGAGGCCGGTCCCGGCGAGCGCCTCGCCGACTGCGCCACCGAGCAGGTACGTGTACTGTTCCGTTGCGAGAACGGTCCCAACAGCGTCACCGCCCAACCACGCCGCGCTGTCGAGTTTATGAGTTGCATTTACTAGGTAGACCAACGTGGCCTGCAAAACGAGGCCCGCAGTCGCAATTGTGAACAGTCGGCTTCCCTCGCCGTGCAACGTGGCGTCGTCGTAGGGGAGAAAGAGTGCCCAGACGAACAGAATCCGCATGAGCACGTCGCCGCCGTTGAGCACGTACGGGTTGCGCATCTGGAGCAGGAGAACAACGAGCAAGCCAGCAAACACAGACAGTCGTGGCCGCAAGCCGGCGATGAGCGCAGTCGCAGCGACAAGGCCAATCGGAAAGAGCAAGACAGGATACCACGGGTCCGGCAACGAGAGCACGAGTTCGTACGGACCGCCGTACTCCACGAGCACTGCCGAGCGCGGGAGAATACCGGCGTCGGTGTACAGCGCACGGAGATGGCGCGCCCGGGTCAGCACGTCGACCAGCAAGAGGACGCCGAGTGCAATCCGGAAGGCAGCGATGGCTCGGCTGTCGACGCCGAGACGCGCTCGAACAGGGTCCGGGACCCGCTCGTTGACCGCGGCAAAATCCATCAGTGCCGAGAGTAGCGCCAGCGGTCGGGTAAGTCTTCTGTCAGTCCTCGGGCAGCACCTCGGCGCGGCGCTCGAAGTCGACGACGCCAGCCTGAACGGACCACAGCGCAGCGTAGCGACCGTCCCGTGCGAGCAGGTGGTCGTGGTCGCCGCGCTCAACAATTTCACCATCTTCGACGACGAGAATCTCGTCAGCCTCGGTGATTGTCGAGAGTCGGTGTGCAATGGCGAGTGTCGTCCGGTCGGCGGCCAACTCCTCGATGGACTCCTGAATCGCGAGTTCAGTCTCGGTGTCCACAGCACTCGTCGCCTCGTCCAGAATCAGAATCGGCGGGTCCGCGAGGACGACGCGGGCGATGGCGATGCGCTGGCGCTGTCCGCCGGAGAGTTTCACGCCGCGCTCGCCGACGCGAGTCTCGTATCCATCGGGCAACTCGGTGATAAACTCGTGGGCCTGTGCGGCGTGGGCGGCCTCCCTGACTGCGTCGTCGCGTTCGTCGAAACTGCCGTAGCGAATGTTGTCCGCAATCGTCCCATCGAACAGGAAGGTGTCCTGACCGACGTAGCCGATGGCCGAGCGCAGGTCGCTGACTCGCACGTCACGCACGTCAGTTCCGTCGACGCGGACGCCGCCGCCGTCAACATCGTACAGTCGCATCGCGAGTTTCAGTGCCGTCGATTTACCGGCTCCAGTCGGTCCGACCAGTGCGACCATCTCGCCCGGTTCGGCCTCGAAACTGAAGTCGTCGAGTACCAGTTCGTCGTCGCCGTCGGTCAACTCCGAACTGTACGAGAACGACACGTCGTCGAAGCGAATGTGACCCTCGACGGGGTCGATGTCAACCGGGTCGTCAGGGTCGGTGATACCCGCCGAGATATCCATCAGTCCGAAGACGCGCTCGCTGGACGCCTTGGCGTTCTCGTACTGGTCGACGATGTTCGACACCTCTGCCAGCGGGTCGACGATGCGCTGGGTCATAAACAGGAAGACGACAAAGTCGCCAACAGAGAGGTCACCCGTCAGCGGGCCGGGGGCGGTTCCGGTCGTCAGCCAGAGGCCACCGACGAGGAACGTGGAGACGAAGGACAGCCCCGCGAGCAGTTCCATCCCCGGCCGGTAGAAGTAACTCAGTTTGAGGACCGCCATCGTATCGTCGAACAGCCGTTTCGAGGCGTCACGGACACGGCCAATCTCGAACCGTTCGCTCGCCGTCGCCTTCGTCAGGTCGATGCCGGCGATGCTGTTTTCCAGTCGCGTGTTGAGGTTGCCCACCGCCGAGCGCTGGGAGACGTAGCGCGGTTCGGCCGCGCGCATGAACCACAGCGTGAACAGCCCCATCGCCGGCACGGCAACGAGCGTCACGAACGCTAACTGCCGGTTGAGATAGAACAGAATCGCGGCAATCCCGCCGGTCATCACCAGCAGTCGCATCGAGTTCATCAGCGCGTCGTCGAGGAATCGTTCGAGATTCTGGGTGTCGTTGTTGAGGACGGCCATCACCTCGCCGGTCTGCTTGTCGTCGAAAAACGCCATATCCAGAGCCTGCATCTTCTGGAAACAGTCGACACGGACGGTGTGCATCACGCCGTGGGCGAACAGGTTCGCCGTGACGCCGTAAATCCAGGTGAACACTGCCGTGGCGAGGAAGGCCCCGGCGACGACGGCGATAACGAACCAGAACTGCGCGACGGTTTCGGTCGGAAGCCACGCATCTGGCACCAGCGGAATCGAGAAGGCCTGTTCGCCGACAAAAATCGAGTCGATAGCGATGCCGAGCAACAGCGGCGGTAAGAGTGCCCCGGCACGGGCGAGGAAGTTCGCAACCATCCCGATTGCGAACCAGCCCATTCGGTCGCGGCCATACGTCTGGAACAGTCGTGCCAGTGGCCGGTCGACTCGCTCACGATAGGCGTCGAACGGCGTCTCCTCGTCGGTGGTACTCACTGGCTGGCTGTTACGCTCGGAGCGGCTTACCAGCCACGGTTACCGAGACGTCTGCGACGAAACTATTTCCGACGACGGCAAGTGCCGAGGCGACCGGAAAGGCCAGGAGTATAACGGCCTAACCTCGTACTGCAATGACTACAGCACTGTTTATCGTCAGCGAAGACGGTTACTGGGGCGAAGAATGTATCACACCACTCGAACGACTCACCGACGCGGGCGTCGAGATTACAGTCGCGACACCGACCGGCAGCAAGCCGGTAATCGATGACCGCTCTGTCGACCCCGAAGAGGTTGGCGAGGAGATGGCCGACCACGTCACCGAGGTCCACGAAACCAACGAGCGACTCGCTGACCCCGAACCGCTCGCGGCAGTCGACGCAGACGATTACGACGCTGTTGTCTTCCCCGGCGGTCACGGCACCTGCTGGGACATCAATCAGGACAAACACGCCCGCGCAGCGCTCCGAACTGCCGTCGAAGGCAGCGACGGTGTTGCGCTCGTTGTCTGTCACGCTGTCGGGATTCTCGCGTGGGCACGAGACTCCGACGGAGAGATTCTCGCCGCCGGCCGGGACGTGACTGGCTTCCCGGACGCGTGGGAGCAAGGAATCGTCGACGACAACGACCTGATGCCAGACGGC
>JAQCNR010000308.1 GCA_028274925.1 Halovenus sp. | reverse complement strand
GTCAACCTCCGTCTCGGGTTCCCACTGGTCGTCACCCTCGTCGGGTTCGTCAGGCCACTCTCCGGGTTCGCGCTCGGGCACCTCGTCGTCGTCCTCCTCGTCGAGGATGACGCCGTCGTCAGTTTCGGGGTCGGTTTCCTCGGCTGGCTCCGCCGTCTCGACAACCCCCGTGGTACCAGTCTCCGGTTCGGCGTCTGTAATCGGCGGCTCTGGCTCCGTGGGACGCTCCGCTGGCTCGTCATCAGTCAGCACTTCGGCGTCTTCGGCGTCCACGTCGGGTTCGGGGGACTCGGATTCTGGCTCAGGTGTCGGGTCACTCTCTGGCTCAGGCGTCGGGTCGGCCTCCGTCTCGTCGGTCTCGTCCTGTTCGCCGAGGTCCTCGGCGACGATGTCGGCGGCTGTCTCCAGCGTCGTCACTTCCTTGTTCTCAGAGACGACCCGCGTCTCCCCACACCGTTTGCAGGTCTGTCGCTCCTGAATCGTCGTGACGACTTCGCTCCCGTCCTCCTCACGTTCGCGTTCGATCTCGGAGTCGCCGTAGGCATGCCCGAAGACAGAACACTTGAAACTCATTAGCATGAATATCTCACCCTGCGCACTATAAGCGTACTGCTTGGATGAGCCTGTACTAGTTTCGGGAAGGGTGTGCGATGGGTAGCGTGTTGCGAACAGACAAGACAGACCTGTTGCTAACAACCAGAGAACCCCCACACGCGAAAATATATAAGAGCCAGCCTCACGTATTCACAACAAATGCGAGCGAAGGAAGAATACCGTGACCGCGACGAGACAGAAGTCGCTGTCCTCGACGCCTTAGCCGGCAGAAGCGACACCGGAACCACGGTATTCGACCTCCGGGCGCTGGTTGAGGAAGATATCGACACGCTCGAGGAGGCGCTGGCGGAGTTGAACGAGGACGGACTAATCGAGGTGACGGAGGAAGGCGGGCGGACGATGATTTTCGCGAAAGACCACGCCATCGGCAACGGGACGGCTCCCGACGACGAGGAAGCTGATTTCTTCGAGGAGATTCGGCGGCGCTTCCCCTTCTAGCCAAGGGTTAAGCCGCCGACGGCCCTTGCACCCGTATGCGCGTCGTTTCACTACTACCCTCCGCGACGGAGATGCTGTATGCCCTCGACATCGAGCCTGTCGGCGTCTCTCACGAGTGTGATTATCCACCCGAAGCCGCCGAGTTGCCGGCGGTCAACAGCTCTCGTATCGACGCGACAGCGTCGAGTGACGAAATCGACGACCAAGTGCAGTCAGCGCTCGACGATGGCGGTGTCTACGAAATCAACCGCGACACGCTTGCTGACCTCGACCCAGACGTGATTGTCTCGCAGGGGATCTGCGATGTCTGTGCGGTCGAGGACTCAGAAATTCGAGACGCAGTCGCTGACCTCGGCCTCGACGCTGACGTAGTGACGAGCGACCCCCACAGTCTGGAGGACATGCTCGAAGATATCGAACGCCTCGGGGAGCGACTCGGCAGGCCAGAGCAGGCACCGGCAGTCCGTGCGGACCTCGAACAGCGCGTCGAGAAGGTTACCCAACAGACACCCGACGACGGCCCTCGAGTCGCGATACTGGACTGGCTCGACCCGGTGATGGTCGGCGGCCACTGGCTGCCGGAGATGGTCGACCGCGTCGGCGGGACGTACGGACTTGCGGACCCGGGTGCGCGCTCGCGGCCCCACGAGTGGACAACGATCCGCGAGTACGACCCCGAGGTACTGGTTCTCGCGCCCTGTGGCTTCGGGCTAAACCAGACCCGCGACGACCTCTCAGTAATGACCGAGCGCGAGGGCTGGGCAGAACTGTCGGCGGTGCAAAACGACCGCGTCTACGCTATCGACGGCCACCACTACATGAACCGGCCGGGGCCGCGACTGGTCGACTCACTGGCAGTGCTCGCAAGTGCAATCCATCCGGGTACTGTCGACGCGCCGGCACAGGCGGTACAGCAGCTGCCAACGACAGAACTATCTATCGGGGACTGAGTCAGGCGAGGTCAGAGCGGACGCGAAAGCGCTGGTAGTTGCCGTGAGAGAGTTCCAGCGAACCAATCCACCAGTTCCACCGCTCGACGAGGCCGTACTCCGCCGGCGCGTCGGCCAGATTCGAGACGGTTGTCTCGACGGTGAGTTCGTAGTCGAGTTCGGCCTCGATTCGTCCGGAGTCTGCCAGGTCACGGGCCTGCCGGGAGACCGCGCGACTGCCCTCCTCGCTGCTGCAGAACTCGTTATCGAGGCGTTCCACGAGTTGTTCCCGGTCCACATGTGTAAATATACCTGCCCCTATGTTAATCTGTTTGCGGCCGCAAGAAAAGCGAGGATGTAAGCTGCGTTTACGCTTCTTCGACGATGACGGTGCCGTGCATGCCCAGGCTCTGGTGGGGCGTGCAGTAGTACAGTTGGTTGCCGGCGCTGTCGAAGGTCTGGGAGAACGTCTCGCTGCTGCTTTCGACTGTTTCACCGCTGTCGAAACTCGCCGCGCTGCTATCGGCCGAAACGACGTTGTGTGCGCCGCCGTTACCGGTCCACTCCCAGACGACCTCTGTCCCGGAGTCGACCACGACTGCTGCCGGGGAGAAGGCAAGACCCTGGTCACCCGCACCGACTTCGATCGCCACCGAACTCGAGCCAGTCTCGTCTACAGCACTGCCGTTGTAGCCGTTGGCCTCGTTGTCGCTAAGATATGTGTCGACAGGGTCCGGAACGCTCGCACCGCCGTTGCCACCGTCGCCACCGTTGTCGCCGTTGTCGCCGCCACTGGAACAGCCTGCAAGCGCGACTGTCGCTGCCGTTGTGCCTGTTGCCGCAAGGAATGTACGTCGGGTAGTCTCTTTCGTCATAACACCAGAAACTTAGTTTCTGTATGTAAGAGTGTCCCGGTCTATCCCAGGCTGTGGGAACGGAGGGTAGCAACCGTCATTAGCCGAAGCTCGGGCTCTCGATGTGAGTGGCTGAGGGGAGTAAGCCCCCTTCTGTTTGTCGGCATTCGGCTACGCACCCGAACCAGCGTACGGGCTACCTTGTGGGTTCGGGCTTGCACCGGTGAGGGTTCGCCGTTCCAGCCGTTCTCTCTCGTTAGCGAGACTCGGAGCGTCTCGCGTGGCAATGCCACGCGGTTCGCGGACAGCGCGGCGCTACGCGCCGCGGCTTCGAGGTGCGTCGCACCTCGCAAAGCCCGCTCACATATTCGAGGTCCGTGGGACCTCGTCGCTCACGGCCCGACAAGCGGGCCGTTCGCACAGTGAGAGACCAGTTGGTCTCTCGCGGCTCACGGGCTTGCGCCCGTTCGCCGTTTCGAGACTCGGAGAGTCTCGCGGCTCACGGCCCGACAAGCGGGCCGTTCGCGTATCCGGGCTGCGTGGCAGCCCGCTGCCCTCGGCGGGTTAACTCCCCGTTGCTTCGTCGGCGGTATGCCTTTTGCGCGGGGTTCGCACGCCTCATTGGTCGGAGAGAGTGGTCCTCGAAATCCGCGCTGGATTTCGGGATGTCACGGTCGCAACGCGACGGTGAGCATCTCGTTTCTGTTCCAGAGCCGGCGGTCTCCCGCCCCGGACTTGCGCCCGGTCACCTGCCCGATTGGTGGGGGGACTTTCCTCATGTCCCTTGGCGAGTGCTGCTGGGACACGGAAGCCGAGCTCCCTCTGCCAAGCGGAGCTACGATACCGGGGACAGTAAGGCGTTCGGTCGGCCACGGCGAGCGTCTCGGGGTTATCAGCGGTAATAACGAGGAGCAGACCTAACATTGGATACGGCCTAGCCGGCCGATAGGACAGTGACGAACCAATTGAGTCTACTGCTTTCGTGGCCGGTTGTTGGGGCGCTGGCGGCAGGGGGCGGGTCAGCCGCACTCGTTGGCTACCTGTTCCAGCACCGCAACAGACCGGGCGCGAAGTGGTTCATGCTCACACTCACCGGGCAGGCGCTCTTTTGTCTGAGCTACGCTGTCGGGCTGACCGTCTTCGACCCCGTACTCCGTGAGTGGCTAGAAATCATCGCCGTTGTCGGGTTACACTGGCTCGGCGTCCCCTTTCTCGCCTTTGCACTCGAATACACTGGGCGCTCGAAACTCGTCCGGTCGTGGGCCTTTCGGTCGCTATTTCTCGTCCCGCTGACGGCGACAGTCCTGTTGCCGCTTCCAGCAACACGTAAGTTGTACTGGACAGAGTTTGCTATCGATTCAGTCTACGGCGTTGCGACTGCCTCGTACTCCTTCGGTCCGCTGTTTTACGTGACACTCCTCGGTGGAACGACCATCGCCGGAGTGGCGGCCTTGCTCCTGTTCGATACAGTCTGGAGTTACGGACCGCTGTACCGCAGTGAGGCACTCGCGGTCGGCATGAGCTTTGGCCCCCCGGCGCTCGGGCTGTTTGTCTGGCTGTCGGGTATCGGCGTTGTCGACCAACTGAACGTGCTCGTTTACATGCTCATTCCCCAAGTCATGCTCGACGGCTACGCCTTCGTCGGCAAGGGAATGTTCGAGTTCCAGCCGGCAACGAGTCGTGCGGCCGAGCGGTCGGCTTTCGAGGACCTCCAGAGTCCTGTCTTCGTCCTCGACGAGGGCGGGCGAGTCATCGAGACGAACTCGGCGGCGGCAGGGCTCTTTGATTTCGAACCCGACGCGGTCGTCACCACGTCAGTCTCCGAGGTCATCGGCAGCGACGTCGACTTGGAGACGACGACGGAGCGACAGCGCTTCCAGTCCGGTGGCCGCCGCCGAGAGTATCGCATCGAAAGCGCACCGTTGTCGGACTCTGGCGGCGACCACGTCGGATATACGCTGCTGTTCAGCGAAATCACCGAAGAGGTCCAGCGCAAGGAGCGACTGTCAGTGCTCAACCGTATCCTCCGGCATAATCTCCGTAACGAACTGACCGTCGTACAGGGCCATCTCGGCATCGCCGAAGACCGAGTTACCGACGAACAGGCCGAACAGGGGTTAACAGTCGCGTCCGATGCCGTCGAGAACCTCCTGAAAACGAGCGAGACGGCCCGAACTGTCGAGCGAACGCTGGGTGAGACAGAGACAGACCGGAAGCAAGTGGCGCTCACGACACTGTTCGAGAGCGTTGCCGAAGTCGAAACGGCGAATCCGGAGGCAGAGATTAGCGTTGACGCACCACCGCTGACGCTAGTAACGAATCCCTCGGTGTTCCGGTCGGTACTCAGACAACTGCTCGAAAATGCCATTGAGCACAACGACAGTGGCGTCCCGAGGGTAGACGTGACTGCCACACAGACGGAGACGAGATTCGAGATTACCATCACAGACAACGGTCCGGGCATTCCCGAACACGAGCAGATGGTTATCGGACAGGGCGAGGAGACGGCGCTCGAACACGGCAGCGGACTCGGACTCTGGCTGGTGAAGTGGGGGACGGCCCGACTCGGCGGAGACGTGACGTTCGACGTTGGCCCTGAGGGAAGCACAGCAACGCTGTCGTTCCCGCTAACAACCGTTGCTGACGCGGAGACGGAGACACACACGGCAGAGACGCCGCCCGTCGTCGCCGACGGCGAGGGCGACTAGACGAGTTCGCCCAGCGCGTACACTGTATTCTGGCCGGTGACTTCACAGGTGACGATATCACCGAGTTCGGCGTAGTCTTCCGCGCCGGGAACCGCAACTTGGCGGTAGGCGCTGTCGTAGCCAACGAGGCTGTCCTCGGTGCCATCCTCGACGAGCAGTACCTCCCGTTCGGTGCCGACCATCGACTCGTACGCTTCACCGACGACAGACATCTTCACGTCAGTCATCTCCGAAGAGCGGTCCTTCTTCACTTGGCCGCCGAGGCCGTCCATGTCGGCGGCGTCGGTGCCCGGCCGCTTCGAGAACCGCGTGACGTTGATTTTCTCCGGGCGAGTCTCCCGAAGCAAGGCCAGTGACTGTTCGTGGTCGTGGTCGGTCTCAGTTGGAAAGCCGACGATGAAATCCGTCGAGAGCGTCCACTCATCGAGATGCTCGTCGAAGGTGTCGACAACCTCGACATACTCCGAAACGCTGTGCTGGCGGCGCATATCTCGGAGGATGTCGCCGCTGCCAGACTGGACCGGGGCGTGCAGGAAGTTGTAAAGCTTGTCGTGTTCGGCGAACACCTCGGCCAACTCCTCGCGAACGCCGTGGATTCCTTTGGGGTTGGCCATCCCGACCCGGACCCGGAATTCGCCGTCAATTTCGGTGCAGACGCGCTCGAGTAGTTCGGGAAGGAGACTCTCGCCCTGATTGCGGTCCCAGCCGTAGACGCCGGTGTCCTGACCGGTGATTCGGATTTCCTTCGCGCCGGCGTGGGCGAGCGCGCGGGCTTTTCGGACGTTCTCTTCGACAGATGGCGAGTCGATTCGGCCCGTTGCCTGCTTCGTGATACAATAGGAGCAGTCGCTCATACAGCCTCGGGCGATTGGGAGAATTCCGACAACACCGTCGACAACTGGCTCGGTGTCGGGCGTCGTCGTCGGGCACTCGCCGTTGCGGACGTGTTCGGGAACTTCGTCCCAGTGCAACACTTCGGCGTCGATGTCGGCGTCGTCGAATTGCTCGCCCTGAGCGAGGGCCATGCAGCCCGTGACGACGAGGTCGCCGGGCGTCTGGTCGTCAAGTTCCTCGGCCCGCCGGAGCATATTGTGCTCCGTTTTCTCTAAGACCGTACAGGTGTTGAGAATCGCGACGTCTGCCTGCTCCGGTTCCTCCGCGGGGTGGTGACCGCCGTCGCGCAGTGCACGCTCGATTTGGCGGCTCTCACCCCGGTTCGAGGTACACCCGTAGGTCTCGATGTGATAGCGGGCCATCGTAGTTGTAGTCGGGGCTGGGGCGACTAAAACACGGCGTTTCCGGCCGAGAGAATCAGACCGGACCGACCGGATTGCCCTCGTGGATTACGAACTCGGTGTCGGCCGCAAAGCGCATTAGCGCGCGGTCACTCAGGTCGAGTTCCGCAAGCCGCCGGGCACGGGGGTGGTCACCAAGCGTGTACGAGATGCTGCTGCTGTACGGCCAGAGTCCAATTTCGCCGTTTAGTTCGAGTTGTTCGCAGAGGATGGTGCCGTCTTTCGTGGTGTAACTCACGCCCGAGTCGCTTTGCTCGAACATCGGTGGCCGGTTGACGGTCATGTCGATGAGCTGTTGGCCGTCAATTTCCACGGTGGTTCGCCGCGTTGAGCCGTCGTCCTCGTGGACGATGTCGGCAACCTCTTTCGGATAGCCCCAGATGTCGACCCCGAGCGCCTTCGCTGGCTCTGAGGTGACCGGCAGGTGCCAGACGAACCCGGTCACACCGCGAGTGAGCACCGACAGGAACGGTAGCGTCCGGGAATTGTCGTGGACAGCCGGAATCAACACACCGAACTCGTTGTACGGCTCGATACCAGAATCGTGGCCGATTCGGTCGTAATCGACACACAGGAAGGTCACAGCAGCGCGGTTCGGCGTTGCACGGACCGGTGCCAGCCCGGCCGGAAGCAGTTCTCGCACCGCCTCGGGCGACGCCGAGAGCACAGCTCCGGTCATCGTCGCGTGTGTCGATAACGGAAGCCGCACATCGTGACCTGTCGACAGTGTCTCCAGTTCGCCGTTCGTCCCACCAGCACTCGTGACGTTTTCGGCCGCCATCGTATTCATTGACATGTGTCTCTAGCAACTAATTTGTTACCGACGGTCACGGCAGGTGAGAGTCACGTATTCGATTGTGAGCCTAGCTACCCGTCCGTCTAGCTCAATCGGGCTGGATTCGTGACAACCGCATCGCGTTGCCCGTCACGCCGACGGTCATCCCGGCGTCGCCCAGCAGAACGGCCACCCAAATCGGCACCAGTCCGAACGGGACGAGCACCACGAGCGCCGCCTTGACAGCGAGACTCGCCCAGATGTTCTGGCGGATGACGCTGTTCGCGCGGCCAGCAAGGTCACGGAGATACGGCAGTTTCGAGATGTCGTCGCCCATCAGCGCGATATCTGCGGTCTCGATAGCGGTGTCAGTCCCGGCCGCACCCATCGCGATGCCGACGGTTGCAGTGGCCAGCGCCGGTGCGTCGTTGATGCCGTCGCCGACCATCGCCACCTCGCCGTACTCGGCTTCGAGTGCTTCGAGGGCGTCGGCTTTCTGTTCGGGCAGCAGTTCGGCGCGGTACTCGTCGACGCCGACCTCCTCGGCGATTGCGCGGGCAGTGCGCTCGTTGTCGCCGGTCAACATGACCACGTGTTCGACGCCAAGGTCGTGGAGTCTCTCGACCATCGACGCCGCGCCGGGCCGAATCTCGTCGGCAACAGCGATGACACCCAACAGTTGCTCGTCGGTGCCGACGAGGGCAACTGTCTTCCCCGCCGCCTGCAGGTCGGGAATCGTCTCGGCGAGCAGGTCCACGCAGTTGTCGCGGGGACAGTCCTCGGTGTCCGGCGGTGCAACCGCGACGCCGCCGTCGGTCGCCGCGTGGACGTGTGAGAGGTCGAAGCCAAGTTCCTCGAACAGCGCGGGTTTGCCGGCGTAGTGCGTCTGTCCGTCAACGTCAGCACGAACGCCCTTGCCGAGAATGGCCTCGAAATTGCTGACAGACGGTCGTTCGACCTCGCGTTCGTCCGCGCGGTCGTTGATCGCCGTCGCGATTGGGTGTTCACTGCGGCCCTCGATGGCGCTGGCGTAGGCCAGCAGTTCGTCCGCGTCGGTTCCCTCAACGCCAATTACGTCGGTTACCGTCAGTTCCCCGCGGGTGAGGGTGCCAGTCTTGTCGAGCGCAACTGCGTTCACGGCACCCATCGCTTCGAGGTAGTCCCCGCCCTTGATCAGGACGCCGTTTTTCGCCGCGCTGGTCAGCCCCGAGACGACCGAAACAGGTGTGGAGATGACAAAGGCACAGGGGCAGGCCAACACCAGAAGCGTCAGGCCGTAGACGAACCACTGGCTCCAGGACGCCCCGAGAACGAGTGGTGGACCAAGCATCGCGACCACCGCGAGCGCGACGACAATTGGCGTGTAATAGCCTGCGAAGCGGTCGACGAACTGCTCGCGCTCGGTCTTGTTCGTCTGGGCGTCTTCGACGAGGTCGATGATCTTTGCGAGCGTGTGTTCGCCCGCGGCCGCGGTCGTTTCGACTTCGAGATAGCCTGTCTCGGTGACCGTCCCGGCATACACCTCCTCACCGCTGCTCTTCTCGACTGGGACGCTCTCGCCGGTGACCGGCGACTGGTCGACAGCGCTCTGGCCCTCTCGCACGATGCCGTCGACGGGAATCTTCTCGCCGGGTTGGACAGACACTCGCTCGCCGATGGCCACGTCCTCGGCGGACACCAGCACCTCCTCGCCGTCGCGGGTGACACGGGCCTGGTCGGGCGAGAGGTCCATCAGTTCGCGCAGGGAGTTGCGCGCGCGGTCCATCGAGTACGCCTCGAGGAGTTCGGCGACGTTGAACAGCACCGCAAGCGTCGCAGCCTCGAAATACAGCCCTTCGCCGAAGCCGAGACTCGCCGCGACAGCGCCAACGATTGCAGCGCTCATCAGGAAGTCGATATCGAGCGAGAGTTCGCGAACGGAGACAGCGCCGTTGCGGAGGATGAGTTCGCCGCCAACGATTGTGGCCCCGATAAAGGCGATATCAGAGAGTGTGTGCTCCGTCCCGAGGACGGTCAACAGTGACCTGTCGACGCCTGCGAGGAGAACCGCCAGACCGCCAGCCAACAGTACCGCGCTGACGGCCGTTTTGAGCGCCCGAGGGCTCGTCCAGATAGATTGCTCACCGAGTTCGCCGCCGCCGGTGCCGGTCACCTCGTAGCCGACGGCTTCGATTGCCGCGGTCAGTTTCTCCGAGTCAGTCAGGGAAGGGTCGTAGGATACCGTGACACGGCCCGTCGCCGCGGCAGGGTCGACGGTCCGAACGCCGTCGATGTCACTGAGCGCCCCGTCGACGGTGGCTGCACAGGACGAACAGTCCATCTCCGGCACGGTAAGCCGGACTTGGACGGTGTTCTCGGCCATTAGTCGACCGTTGGAGATACGTAGTTATTAACTTAGCTGTTATATGCGCCGATAGTAATAGAAGAAGTTGGTAACAAACACAGCTGAGTTAATAACGGTCAGTCGTCGCCGTCCCACTCCATCCGGCACTCGTCGTCACAGAAATGAGCAGATTCGACACCGCCGTCTTCGACCCAGGTGATGACCCGGTGGTCGGTGCTGTCGACAATTTTCTCGCCACAGGTCTGGCAGGATGGGGCGTCGTCCGCCGAGATGTCCTCGTTGAGATCAGAGGTGGGATCGACCATGTTGACTCAAGCGATGGGTTGGCCCTACTTAATCCCATATATTGACGCCCGAGCTTCGAACACAAACGCTTATTCGCCATTCGGCCAACAGTTCGGGTATGCAGATTGCACTCCTTGGCGGCACAGGTGATATCGGCGAAGGACTTGCGTTGCGGATCGCACGCGACACCGACCACGAGGTTCGAATCGGCTCACGAAAGGCTGAAAAAGCCGAATCCGCGGCCGAAGAGTACCGGGCTGAACTCGACGAACGCGGCGTCGACGCGACGGTCACCGGTCACGAGAATCCGGCGGCCGCCGCGCCAGCCGACATCGCGATTGCCGCCGTTCCGGCGTATTACCTCTCGGATACTGTCGAGGCTGTCGCCGACGAACTCGACGATTCGGTGCTCGTCTCGCCAGCCGTTGGGATGCAGCGAGACGAGGACGGCCTGCACTACAACCCACCCGGTCTGGGTAGTGTCACGGCGCTTGCGGTGAAGGCAGCACCCGACGATGTGCCGGTCGTCGGAGCCTTCCACAACCTCGCGGCAGCCAAACTCGCTGACCTCGACGCCGACCTCGACTGGGACGTGCCGGTCGTTGCCGACGACGACGAGGCCAAAGCGACCGTCGTCGACCTCACCGGCGAACTCGACACGCTCCGGGCGCTCGACGCCGGGCCGCTGGCCAACGCAAGCGAAGTTGAGTCGCTCACGCCACTGCTCATCAACCTCGCGGCGAACAACGACGGGATGCACGACCTCGGCGTGAAGTTCTGGTAACTCACTCGAAGGCAGCAAAACTCGACTGGAGCGCGCGGTCCGTCCCACCCGACTCCAGTTCGTAGCCAACTAGCTCTCGAAGGTCGACAGCGTAGACTGTCCCTTCGCGTTCGAGCACGAGCAGTCGCCCCTGTGCGCCCCGAACGGTGCCCGCGGCGAGATGCTCGGCCATCGGCTGCGCGTCGAGGTCCAGACCGTAGTCGAAACTAAAGATTTCACCTGGGTCGTATGCCGCCAGCAGTGACTCCCACTGGTCGGTATCGACAGCGCGGTGAAGTCCCTCGCGTTTGTGGTCGACGCGGACACGGTCACCAATCTCTGTCGCAATCTCGGCCTCGATTTGGCGGGCAGTACGGCCGTCCTCGACAGTCCGAAGATGTGCCGCCCGGTCGGCACCCTGCTCGCGGAGTCGTGTTTCGAGTCGCCACGACCGAGTGACGCCAACTTTGAACATTGCCGGCGCGAACGCAGCGAGGTAAATGGCGTGTTCCTCCCGGCAACTCTCCAGCGGCAGGTCGCAGTCACCGGTACAGCGTGCACAGGCCCACCGCGTCGTGTGTCGGTCGCAGTGCGGTGCCTGCTCGCGCTCACAGGCTGTGTGAACACCCGTCTCGTAATCGAACGTGCCGGCACAGTGCCGGCGGCCAAGCTGGTAAGAGAGTTCAGTTCCGGCAGCAAGATGTTCAGTGCGGACAGTCCCGCCGTCTGCGATCAACAGGGCAGGCTGCTCGTCATCGGCGGCCGCCGTCTCGTAGCCGACAATCTGCACACAGGACGTAAGACTGGCGTGGTGAAAGGCATACTCATTCGACCAGACTGCTCACACGACGGCGGAACACGTAGCACGTACGATTCACTCCGACAGCGTCCGTGAAACCTTCGTCCCGCACTCGGGACACTTGCCGTGGTTTACCTGTGTGTTGAACAAGCGGCCACAGGAGACACACTCCCGTAGTCGATCCTGTGTTTCTGACATATTATACCATATGATATTCCTAACACTATATGATAATTTCCACTTATAATTCCTTCGAGAGATATATACCCTACGTAGGAATTAAATCAACTCAGGTATCACAGGGGTTCTTTTTTGATGGGTCCGAAGCGAGACCCATGGGCTACGACACCGCAAGGAAGACAGACGCAGAGTCAGTTGTTCCCGAAGAGTTCGGTGGAATGTGGTTTCTCAAGGACGAACTGGACGCGGAGACACTCGGCCTGACAGTGCTCGAACTCGAACCCGGCGGGAGGGGCAAGGAACACGACGAGTCGACAACCGGCCAAGAAGAGGTGTACTACGTGGTGTCAGGAGCGGTCACGGTTCACCTCGATGGAGAGCACGTTTCAGTCGGGCCAGAGGAAGCAATCAGACTCGATGCGACCCAGCGTCGACAAATCGAGAACACCGGCGAGGAGCGAGCGACGCTAGTGCTTGCCGGCGCGCCACTGGACCGCGATTAGTCGGTCCGGGGTAACAGCACCGACGCGGCAGCGAAGGCGACGACGGCAAAGACGGTGAGCACGAGCAGGTACGGCACCACCGGTTCTGATGGCCCGCTGGTGTAGGTGACGGCGCGGACGCCACGGGTAAAATAGGTCAGCGGCGAGAGTTCCAGCGGAAGCCACGCCGGAAGCAGGTCCGCCGGAACGAACGCCTCCGAGAGGAAGATGAGCGGCAGTGCAGTGCCGTTGCTCGCGGCGATGACGCCATCCTGTGAGTCGACGAGGCTACCGAGAATCGAGCCAATAGCACAGAACAGCGCAACGCCGACGACGACGAAAGGCACGACGAGCACAGTCGCCGACGACACGACAAGCGTCGCGTCGGTCGCAAGGAACAACAGCCCCAGCAGGAGGATTGCGGCAAGGCCGATGACAGCCGTGTTGACGAGTGTCTGTGCCAGCAGCCACTCCCACCGGCGGAGCGGTGTCGTCGCCAGCTTCTCGAACTGGCTGCCCGAGCGGTGTCGCGCCACCTCGCTGCCGACCCGTGACAGCGGCGTAAAGAGCACGACGACAGCGAGATAGCCGGCGATATACCAGCCCGGCGGCTCCGTGAACAGGCCGCCGTCGGTCGGCTGGGTCTGGACGAGCGCCCCGAAGATGATCACGATAATCGCCGGGAAAAAGAAGGTGAAAAAGACTGCAGTCCGTCGACGGAGAAAGCTGTGCCAGCCCGCTCGCGTCGTCGCCAGCAGTCGTCCAGTCCGGCTCATCGGTCCTCCAGAATCTGTCCGCTTGCGGTCACAGTCTGTCCAGTCAGTTCCAGATACACGTCTTCGAGGTCGGGTTCGGTCCACGTCAGCGAGTCGTACGCGATACCGGCGTTGTCGAGTGTCTCGGTGATTGCCCCGATTTCCTCGGGCCTGACGTTCCGGACAGTCAGGCGGTCCCCGTCGAGGCTGGTCTCGTAGTCGAGAACTGATTCGACGCCCTCCTCGAACTCGCCATCGATGTACAGTAGACTCTCGCCGCCATGCTCCGTGATGAGCGCGTCGGGAGTATCGAGTGCAACGAGTTCGCCAGCAGCGAGCAGTCCAACGCGGTCAGCGAGTTGCTGGGCCTCCTCCATGTAGTGTGTCGTGATGAGAATGGTCGTCCCCGAGTCGGCGAGGTCAGTCAACAGTCGCCAGAGCTGTCGGCGACCAGCAGGGTCGATGCCCGTCGTTGGCTCGTCGAGCACGAGCAACTCGGGGTCGTTGACCAGCGTCGCAGCCACGCAGGTGCGGCGTTTCTGCCCGCCGGAGAGATTCTCGTAGTAGGTGTCGGCGTCGTCGGTCATCCCGACATCCGCGAGTAGCGCTTCGACTGGGCGTCCGTCGTCGTACAGCCCACGATAATACGAAATCAGTTCTCGGGCGGTCAGGCGGTCTGGCGGGTCGAACTCCTGTGGAAGCAGCCCGATTCGGGCTTTCTCGACCGACCGGGGGTCGGTGCCGAACAGTTCGACGGTGCCCTCGGCTTTGGTCGTGCCAGTCAGTGCACGCACGAGTGTCGTCTTCCCTGCGCCGTTGGGCCCGACGAGTCCAAACACTTCGCCGCCCGCAACCGACAGCGAGACACCGTCGAGTGCGGTCGTCTCGCCGTATCTGCGGGTCAACCCCTCGGCTACCACCACGTCCATAGAGGGAGTTCACGTGGGCAGTAAAAGGCGGTTCGATGTATTACCGCGTCTGCTCGCGAATCTCCCGGACAATCTCGTCGACGTCGAGTTTGTCCTCGGCCTTGTCGTAGATGACGGTGTCGTCGGCGCGGACCTGAAACACACCGTGGTCGCCCATCACGAGCGAGAGTTCGTCGAGTTCGGTTTCGAGGCCGTTCAGAATTGCCTGCTGGACATCGAGTGCGCGCTCGCGAAAGCCACACGGGACACAGTATTCGATTTCGACTGTTGTCATACCGGACGTTCGCAGCGGGAACAGAAAGACGTTCTCACAGCGCAAGCGTGTCGATGACAATCGCAATCAGCAGGAGACCGAGATAGGCGTTCGAGGAGTGGAAGGCCCGGAATGCGGCCTGTTCGGTCTGCTCGCGGTGGAGTCGAACCGTCGCCCAGATGAACACCGTGCCAACCGAGACAGTCGTGATAGCGGCGAGCCAACTCAACTGCGTCACCCAGATGAGCAGCGTCGTCGTCGCCAGCGTCGTTCCGACCCACAGCAGGATGTGCTTGCGCGTCGTCGTCTCGCCGCGAACGACTGGCATCATCGGGAACCCACCGCGGGCGTAATCCTCCTTGTACGCCAGCGCGAGATTGTAGAAGTGTGCAGGCGTCCAGACGAAGATGACACCGGCGAGCAGGACGCCGGCAACGCCAATCCGTCCGGTGACGGCCGCCCAGCCAATGAGTGCCGGCAGCGAGCCCGCAGCCCCGCCGATAACGGTGTTCTGCACCGTGTTCGGTTTCAGGATGAGCGTGTAGACGACGCTGTAGAACAGGATTGCGGTCAGCCCGAGGACGGCAGTCAGTGGATTTAGCTGGAGGAACGCAAGAATCGACAGGGCCGACAGCGCCAGCCCAAAGAGAGTCGCGTTTCGTTTCGGAATCTGGTGAGTCGCCAGCGGACGGTCGTTTGTCCGGGACATCTTCTTGTCTTTCTCCCATTCGAGGACGTGGTTGAAGGTGCCGCTGGCCCCAATCGCGAGGACACCGCCGCCGAGGGTGAACAGCACAGTTTCGACACCGAGGCTGGTCCCGGCAGCCAGTGCCATCGCCGCGGCGGCGACCAGCGAGAGCAGCCACATCAGTCGCGGTTTCATCAGCCGGAAGTACGCACCAGCGCGGGCACGGAGTCGTCCACCGAGCGGGCGGTCAGCGAGCGGTGTCACTGGCTCGTCAGGGGCGTCGGGTTCGACCGGGTCGACCTCCTCGGTGGAGAGCGGGTCGTCCGGGCCGCCCGTCTCGTGTTCGAGTTGCCACGCCAGCGAGAGGACGAGTGTGCCAAAGATACCAAGTCCGATGCCAAGATGCAGTCCGGGGACTGGCGGCGAACCGCCGGACGCGGCCAACACTGCACCGACGGCAATCTGGACTGGATAAACGACCAGCGCGAGCAGGGCAGTTGCCCGCACGCGTCGTGGTGTGTCAGCACGAAGGGTTAGCACAACGGCAGTCAGGAGCACAACCCCTGTCACTGCCGCGAGGAGATGATGTGTGAAAGCGATAGCAACGGCTGGCTCGGTGAGCGAACCCGTACAGAACGGCCAACCGGAACAGCTCGCCGCCGCGTCCGCAAGCGAGGCGGTCGCACCGACAACCACGAGCAAATAGACGAGGACCGTGGCTGTCGCGAGGGCTGTTGCGGGGCCGTCGACGAGCCGTCGAAGGCGCATACGTAGAACTTTGCCCACGCGTATTTATTCTCCCCGCTTTTTCCCAACAAATCAAGCTGTCTCGGTGAGGTCCCGAAGGATGCTCCGCAGTTCTGCGCCGGTCGTGGCCGTGCGAGCAGTGCCCCCGTCACCGACGGCCCGAGCACTCCGCTCGTCGGCGAACGTCACGCTCGGCGTCGAGGGGTCTGCGGCCACTGCCTGCTCACCGACCTCGACGACTGCGTCTGCACGTTGGCACTGCGCTCGAACGTCACGGCGAGCGTCCTCGTCGGGCCCCTCGAAGGCAGGGGCCGTGACTACCGAACAGTCGAGGTCAGCGGCCAGTTCGGCAGCGACGTCGCCGTCCGGGGCGGGACCGAGCGTCACCTCGTAGCCGGCCAGCCAACACTGCTGGAGTGCGCGTCTGGCGGTCGGTCCGTGGCCGAGGACGTGAATCCGCCCCACAGCGGCGCCCTCGGAGACGGCGGTCACCCGCGGCGTCTCCGTGACCGGGTCTGTGGTGACGGCCGTTCGGGTCTCGAAGGCCGTCTCGATGCCGGCGTCAGTCAGCACCGCTTCGGGCGGACCGCAGGCACGGATCTCGCCATCTGCGAGAACGAGCAGTCGGTCACAGAATCGGGCGGCGAGGTCCAGGTCGTGAATCGCGGCGACGGCGGCCCTGCCCTCGGAGACGAGGTCAGAAACGAGTTCGAGCACT
>JAQCNR010000305.1 GCA_028274925.1 Halovenus sp. | reverse complement strand
GTGTACCGCTGAAACTGAGCAGGGGGACGGAACGACCAGCCAAGAAGATATGCCTGACGGCGTCGACACCTACCGCTTCTAGCGGTGCCGGTTGAGCGCGTCTCTGAGTTGCTTGGCTGACTGGCCAGCCGCTGCGTAGAAATCGCTGCCGTCCGCCTGGTCCTCGCCCGCGAAGATGATTCCCCGTGAGGAGTTGACCAACCCGACACCATCGGCGAGTCCGTGTTCGACCGCAGCAGCCTCGTCGCCGCCCTGTGCGCCAACGCCGGGAACGAGAAACGGAAGGTCTGGAACCTGCTCACGAATCTCCTCGAGTTCTTCTGGGGCCGTTGCGCCGACGACCAGTCCGACGTTGTCATTGGTGTTCCAGGCCTCAGCAAGCGTGGCGACGCGCTCGTAGACTGTCTCGCCGCTGTCGAGTGTCAGGTCCTGCAAGTCCGCACCACCCGGGTTCGAGGTCCGACAGAGGACGATGATTCCCTTGTCCTCGCGGTCAAGGAACGGCTGGACGGCGTCGCCGCCGAGATACGGGTTGACCGTGATTGCGTCCACGTCATCCAGTATCTCTGCGTACTGTCTGGCCGTGTTCCCAATATCGCCGCGCTTTGCGTCGAGCAACACTGGCACGTCTTTGCCGTGTGCGTAGGCGACGGTTTCTCGGAGTGCGCGCCAGCCGTCGCTATCCTCGTAGAAGGCGGCATTTGGTTTGAAACAGGCGGCGTATTCGTGGGTTGCGTCGATAATTCGCCTGTTGAACGCCCACCGTGGAAGCTCAGCGTCCGCGACATTATCGGGCAATCTCGCCGGGTCGGGGTCCAGTCCGACCGAGACGACACTGTCGATATCAGAGATTCGCTCGCCCAACCGCTCGAAGAAGGTCATACTCCGGTCACCGGCCCCCGGCGAAATGAATGTTACCAATCCTGCCTGACCGCCGCTCGGATGACGTCGACAGCACGCTTGACTTGGGCACCGTTGGTTACCGTTAGCACCTGCGGGTCGTCCATTTGCAACTCCGCAGGGATTTCTGTCTCTTCGAGGGCTGACTCGAACTCGACGTGGATATACTCGGGATACAATTGGACAGCAGCAAACACCGATTTGTCGACAGTAATTTGATAGGCGAGCGTTCCGCTGTCGGCTGGCATCGCGTCGCTGTCGGCATCGGTAACTTCAACGCGGTGGAGCGGTCTGGCTTCGAGACCAGTTAGTTCCGATGACAGGAGCTGTGCAATCCGTTTGCCGTCGGTGACAGTATCTTCGACCATGTTAGAGTTCGTTGCGAGCTCGTTCGGTCAGTTCGGGCAGTTCGAGTCCTCTTCGCCGACCGTAGAGAATCGCCGCGGCTTCAATAGTGATTGCCAGTTCGGACTGGAGTTTATTGATTTCTGCGACGGCTGTCTGTTTCTCGACGCCGCTGTCGACGACGGTTTCGAGGACGCGCTCGAATGTCGTCCGCTGGGTGAGAATCTCCTCTGTGGGCTCGAAGTCGTCGGGAATCTCGACCGCTGCGGGGTCGAATTCGACGGCGACATCGTCGTCGCTGCGTTCGAGTAGCCCCTCGCTCGTGCCGACCGTGACAACACGTTTGGCCTGGTCCGGCGAGAACCAGTCACGGTCAAGCGACAGCGCAACGACAAACTCGCTTTCAGTCATGCGAGTAACGCCGCGCTGGCGGAATGGGACGGCGACGGCTCGTCGGAGGCTCATCGTCACAAGGACTGACCCCAGCGGGGGTAAATCTATCGGGTAGCGCCGATTCGTTCCGAGAGCTTCAAGTGTCGCCTCCGTCAGTAATGAAGTATGTCAAACCAAGGCCGTTCTCTGCGAAAACGAACAGGCGGGCGACGACGCCCGAAACGTGACCGCCGCAAACACGAACTCGGCAACCAGCCAACCGAAACGACGGTCGGCGACCAGAAACTCAAAGCCGTCGACGCTCGCGGGACGCAGACGAAGATTCGAGCCATCGCGAGCGACACGGCAACGGTCGCAACCGACGACGGCACTGTCGCCGCGGAGATTCTCGACGTTGTCGAGAACCCAGCAGACCCGAACTACGCGCGACGAAACATCATCACCCGTGGTGCGGTCATCGAGACCGGCGAGGGCAACGCCCGCGTTACCTCACGACCAGGGCAGGACGGACAGGTCAACGCAGTTTCGCTCGACTAGGGACGCGGCGCTGATTTCTGTAGTGCGCTCTCGGCGATGTTCGTCCCGTAGTCGGCGGTCCGGGACAGCGAGTCGATAACCAGCCCGAGAATCTGGGCCACCTGTGAGTCGTACTCGTGAATCTCTTCGTCTACGTTGCGGACCATTTCGTCGACAGTGTCGATGTGTTGGCGTGCTTCGCTCGCGAGTTCGACGGCCTCCTCGGAGTCGTCGGCCAGCAGTGCGTCCATGGCGGTGTCGGGAACCGTTGCGGCCTCCTCGTGGAGTCGTCGCAGCGGTTCGACCGCCGAGTCAGGAATCTCGCCGAGTTCGAGCGCGAGTTGGGCAATCTTCGTCGCGTGGTCAGCAATGCGTTCGAGTTGGCGCGCACTGGACTGGTAGTCGAAACAGGTCTCGCGTGCGAACCCGATCTCGTTCGCTGCTGTGGGGTTTCTGAGGACGGTCCGGAAGACTCGCGAGACCATGTACCAGAGTCGGTCAACGTCGTCGTCACGCTCCATCACGTCGTGAGCGAGTTGGTCGTCGTCAGTGATCAGCGCCTCGACAGCGTCTTCGAGCATCGTCAGCGCAACCAGTCGCATTCGCGTGACAGCGTTCTCGATAGAGAGTTCAGAGGAATCCAGCAGGTCCTGCAACACCATGTTGTCTGGCATTTCCTCGATTACTTCCAGCCCAACGAGGCCCTGCGTCGCGTCGCGGATGGTCCGGCGCTGTTCGGCAGTCATCTGGTCCGTTTCGAGGCTGATCACGTCGAACCCGCTGACGTACATCGTCATCACTGCCCGGGTGAGTTCGGTATCGTCCGTCAGGTCTGAGATGTCGAGGGTCCCCCGCGTTCGCTCCTCGTCGGTCTGTGGCGTCAACAACAACAGGTCCTCTTCGGAGTGGAATTCGACGTTCGACCCCGAACTCACGTCGTTGGCTGTTGCCCAGTCTTTCGGTAATGACACCGTATATGTCGACCCGCCCGTCACCTGAACTTTCCGCGTCTCCATATATAGTACTGGGGCTGAAAATATATTAATTTCTGGTTCTATATATCTGTTCGACCGCTGACGAATTAAAAAACGGACGGCTTAGTCTGCGGAAGCGGGCGTTTCGGAGCTTTCGCCGGTGTCGGCGCTGATTTCCGCGCCGTTGGCCTCGACAGCCTCGACGAGTAGTTCGGCCACGTCGACGATTTCGATGTCGTCTTCGTAGTCGCCAGTCTTGCGGCCGTCCTCGTACATCGTCATGCACATTGGACAGGCAACGACGAACTTCTCGACGGCCTCGCCGGCCTCGGTGTCTTCGAGGGCTTCTCGGATGCGCTCCTCACTTGGTTTCTCGTCCTGTTCGTTGTCCAGCCAGAGGCCACCACCACCGCCACCGCAGCAGTACGAGTCGGCCCGGTTGCGCGGCATCTCGTGGAGTTCGGCACCCGTCGCGCGGATGAGTTCACGCGGCGCCTCGTACTCGTCGTTGAACCGGCCGAGGTGGCAGGGGTCGTGGTAGGTGACCGTGTAGTCGAGTTCGTCGCCCGACAGTTCCAGCGCGTCGACGCCGACCAGCTCCTCGATGGCCTGGGTCCAGTGGTAG
>JAQCNR010000295.1 GCA_028274925.1 Halovenus sp. | reverse complement strand
AGTTGCGCGAGACTGTCGACCGACTGCTGACACTCGACGAGTACAACGAGCGGATGCAACAACTTACATCGAAGAAACTCAAGCGCAATATTCTGCAGGTCGAAAAGAGTCGTGCAGAGCTCTCGGAGAGTGCAGATTTCGAGGCGCTCGAAGCCGAAATCGAAGCGCTCGAGTCCGAGGTTGATTTGCTGGCCGACGACCTTGATGTGGAAAGAGGGGCCTAGGAGTCTTTTCGCTCGACAACGTCGCCCAGCGTATACTCGCCAGTCGAGGAGTCACTCTCCCAATCTGCGTCGTCGGTGCTGCCGCCCGCGGAGAGGTCGATTTCGAGTGCGGCTTCGAGTTTCTCCTGGGTCTCGTCGGTCGGGAGCATCTCACCCTGTTCGAGTTTTCGGATGAGACTCGCTTTCTCGTTCAGATTTTTTGCGAGGTCTTCCTGGCTCAGGCCGGCCTGTTCGCGACCCTGTCTAATCTGGTCGTCGTAGTCCTGAGCCAGTTCTTCGATGTCGTCGAACATATCCGGCTTTCGGCCACGGCCGCCGCCACCACCGCCGGAACTGGTGGTCGAGGCGCCGGTGTTGGTCGCGCCGGCACCGGTCGAACTGTTGTCGTCCGAGGAACTCGTCGAGTACTTCGTCGAGGAACTGGACGACGAACCAGTCTCGATTTCAGTCCCGAAGTCGGTGCATTCATCGCAAACATTCAACTTTGCACCTTCAATCTTGACGCGGTTCGGAGACGACGTTTCCGTCCCGCACATCTCACACTGGACCATATCGTTCCTTGGCCACCCCTGCGCATAAAACGCACGCCGTGGTGAGCAGCCCAACTGAGCCGAGTGTGTTTGCTGACGCGGCCCAGTGAGACGAATATGGCGTCAGATGGCACGTACGAAGGATACGGGGGACGACACGTTCCGGAACCGCTCGAAGAACCACTCGCCCAGCTAGCAGCGGGCTTCGAGGAAGCAATCGAATCTGAGGCGTTCTGGGAGCGACTCAACTACCTGCTCGAACACTACGCGGGGCGACCGACACCGGTCTTTCACGCCGAAACACTCTCCGAGCGCTACGACACAGAGATTTACTTCAAACACGAGGACCTGCTCCACGGCGGCGCGCACAAACTCAACAACACGCTGGGGCAGGGGTTGCTCGCCAAACAGGCCGGCAAGGACCGACTCATTGCCGAGACGGGTGCGGGACAGCACGGCACCGCAACGGCGATGGTCGGCGCGTTGCTCGACCTCGATACGACCGTCTACATGGGTCGCAACGACATCCAGCGCCAGGAGATGAACGTCTTCCGGATGCGACTGATGGGCGCAGACGTGAAGGCAGTCGACCGCGGCAACGAGGGTCTCGCCGAGGCTGTCGACGCCGCACTGGAGGACCTCGTCGAGAACGTCGATAACACACACGATCTAGTCGGGAGCGCGGTCGGACCGGACCCGTTCCCGCGGATGGTCCGCGAGTTCCAGTCGGTCATCGGCAAGGAGGCCCGCGAACAGGTAGAGGAACTGCACGGCGACCTTCCGGACGCCTGTGTGGCCTGTGTCGGCGGCGGGTCGAACTCGATTGGACTGTTCAGCGCCTTCCGAGACGACGAAGACGTTGCGCTGTACGGCGCTGAACCGGGCGGGAAAGGACTGCACTCCGGACAACACTCCGCGCCGCTGTCGGAAAATCCCGACAGTGAAGGTGAGGTGTTCCAGGGTGCGAAAACGAAAGTCATCGGCGAGAATACGGAAAATCATTCGGTCAGCGCTGGGCTCGATTACCCCGGCGTCGGCCCGGAACACGCCGCGCTACAGGAAACTGGTCGCGCAGAATATCGGGCGATTACCGACGACGAGGCGCTGGCAGCATTCCGTGAACTCTCCGAG
Source organism: Halovenus sp. (assembly GCA_028274925.1). Lineage (GTDB taxonomy): Archaea > Halobacteriota > Halobacteria > Halobacteriales > Haloarculaceae > Halovenus. The sequence goes on along the minus strand of JAQCNR010000295.1, from coordinate 3,221 downwards.
AGCGAGGGCATCATTCCGGCGTTCGAACCGAGTCACGCCATCGCGCTGGCGTTCAAACTCGCCGAGGAGGGTGACCACGACAGTCTCCTCATCAACCTCTGTGGTCGTGGAGACAAAGATATGCAGTCGGCGGCCGAGCGGTTCGACCTGACTCCGTCCTAAGCGCTCTGGATGTGGCCTTCGTCGCGGAGTTGGTCGGCTTCCTGTTTTTCGTAGCGCCAGGTGATGTCGGCTTTTTCGTCCTGCCAGTCCCACGGTTCGACGAGGACAACGTCGTCTTCACGGATCCAGATGCGTTTTTGCATCTTGCCCGGGATGCGAGCGGTTCGTTCGACACCGTCCATGCACCTGACGCGGACGCGGTTGGCTCCGAGCATGTCGACGACGACTGCGAACACCTCCTCGTCGTCGGGCATACGGAGGTCGTTGCGCCCCTCGTTGTCGCTCATACCTTAAAATTAACAGCGAGACGTAAAACTTCTGCGAGAAATCGTCGAATTCGAGCCGAAGTCACGGATTTTATACGCTGGTACATCGCAGGAGTAGCCATGGTATCAGCTCAGCTACGGGAAGCGAGCGAGCAACTCGAAGCGACGGTGGGGACCGAAGGGAAGTACGGCGTGGGGGTTATTGCGGCGGGATTGGCGGTTATCGGACGGGACCGGCCGAAGGTCGCGGGCGGACTGGCGCTAGTGCTTGCGGGTGTCGGACTTATTGCCTACGGCGGCATCTCCCGGTTTATGAAGTCGATGGGGTTGGCATAAGACGCGACCGCATATCTCCAGCACTCTCGGTCGGCACTATTTCTCGGGCGAGTTCGGTGTAGCAAACGGGCGTACTCCGACCAGTTGCTAGCCTTCTGGTCGGTCAGCGCGGTGTTCGCTGATGAGGCGGTCAACCATCTCTGCGCTCTGTTCGCGCTTGCGGTCCTCGGCGCGCTGGTGCCAGTCCTCGATAGCCTCCTCGACTTCGGATTCACGGGCGACTGCGAGTTCGTCGACTTCCTGAATCGTCACCATCTCTGCGGGAGCGACGGGAATCTCCTCGTCGAAGAGAATCGCGTCGGCCATATCCGAGAGCTGGCCGTTGCGGAGGACGACTTTCGGGTTGATATCCGCCAGTCGCTGTGCGGTTGAACGCCCCGCGCCGCTGGCGTCACGGAGGAAGACCACGTCGTCCTCGGCGAGGCCAAACTTCTCGTCGGCAGTCTCGATATCGTCGCGGGTGAACTGCTCGATGATTTTGACCGGGACGAGTCCCGCCTTCTTCTCCGCCACGTCGGCAAAGTTCGAGTGGTCGAGTTTCCACAGCGCTTTCAGGCGTTCGAGTTTGCTTTCGAGTTCTTCGATCCGCTCGCGTTCGGTTTCGAGTTTGCGTTCGAGTTGGTTGTTTCGGCGTTCCAGTCGCGTGACTTCACGGCTCTTTCGGGTCTCACGGCGCTGTTCGCTGCGGGCGTCGGAGAGTTTCTGCTCGTACTCGTCGATGCGGTCGTCTTTCTGCTCGATGGTTCCTTCGAGGGTTTCGACGTGGTCCTGCAGGCGCTCGACCTGCGTTTCGAGACGGTTGATCCGGCGCTCCTCGGCGGTCAACTCCCGAGGGACGTGCTCGGTGTTCTCTTCCTCTTCCTCGCCGTCGTCCTGCAGGTCCGAAAGCACCTCCGCGAGTGGCTCGTTGCCGGCAACGACGCGTTCGAGTACCGCGCCCTGGTCCTGTCGTGGCGGTGTCTCGCGGGCGATACGCTCGAATTTGTCTTTGTTGGCGTCGTAGGCACCGAAGGCGGCCGCGATAGCGTCGCGTTCGTGGTCGTTATCGTAGCCCTCCTCGCGCGTGCGGTGCTGTTTCACGTCGACCGGCAGGTCACGGTCGGGCACCCAGCCTGAAGCGTCGAAGCTCCGGCGGATCTTCTCGACAGTCTCGGGCATCGGCGTCACGTCGGCGGCGACGATGACCGGCCGACCGCGCTCGATAATCCACTCGATAACGGCGGCGGTGTCGGCTGTTCGCGTGCTGAGAACGTCGAGTACTGCGCCGTCGGTGCTGACGATTGCGACTGCAGTCGTCGTTCCGGGGTCAATCCCCACAATCACTCGGTCGCGGCGTTTCACCAGTGGTTCGAACTCCACGCCGTCGCGCCGTTGGCGTTCGATTTCGATTCGCACGTCGCCGGACCGTTCCGTCGAAACCGGCAGGTCGCTGGGCGGGGCTTGCACGGTAAAGATAGCGTTGGAGAAGCCGCCGTATTTCTCGGTGGCGTCGCGTTCGTAGTCGAGGCCGGCGTCGTCGAGTTCGGATTCGACCTCGCGCGTGCGGCGTTTGACCGAGCCGTGGATTCGGCGGGTGTAGCGGTCCTCGCTCCACCCTCCGCTTCCAGTGGAGCGGCCACGCGCGACTTTGACTTCAGTGGTGTTGGTGAAGGCCGTGACTGCCTGGCCGACGTTCGCTGCGGCGAGGCGAGCGGCGGCCTCGGCCTCTTTCATCGGTTTCTTGGCGTAGGGAACGCCGTGGCGGGAGGCCACTCGCGAGAGCGGTTCGGGGTCGGTGCCGCCGGTCACCTGAACGAGTGTCGTTTCGGGGGGAAGCGAGCCGAGGAAGTGAATCAGGGCGTCTTTGTCCTCGGCCAGCTCGTACATATTGTCCGTCGCGACCATTGTGGGTCGCTCGTCGTTGATACGACGGCGGAGCTTTCGGTAGCTGACAACGTCGCGCTCGATACTGTCGCCGTCGAAGACGACAAGCGCGTAGGAGGGGGCGTCGCCGCGGACGTCGCCGCTTTGGATATCGACGCCGAAGACGACTGCGTCCAGCGCGCCCGTGCGGTCACTCACAACGACCGGTAGGGCTGGGATTCGTATAAATCCTCAGCCCCTCGGCGATGAGTGGTTGGTGACGTGAAAACGACTGCAAAGAATCAGAAAGCCCCCGACTGTTCGAGTCGGGGGGCTCGTTGCGCGCGCTCCTTTCAGTCGCGTGCTTACTTCGCCCGCCTTCCTCGAACAGGCGGCCCCTTTCAGTCCCACCCGCGGTGGCTCGTGTCACAAGCCATAGGGTGGGGCTGAAAGGGGCCGTCCGCTTGCTCTGTGCCGGACGCAGCAAGCACCGCAGTGGAACGAGGAGCGCAGCAAGTCCCGGACAGGCAAGCGGGCGGGGGCTTTCTGGTTGTTACACATCAAGACACCATCGGTTTCTACAAACCTAACCACTCCTAGCGACAAACCGTACAA
>JAQCNR010000278.1 GCA_028274925.1 Halovenus sp. | reverse complement strand
TCGTCCGGTCGGGAGGTCGCCGTGGTCCATCCCGCGGACAATCTCCATCGCAACGTCGTGGTGCTTGTCGTCAGTATCTGCCATTCCAACGAGCACGCCCGTATCGACGACCGCGACCGCCATCAGTCACGCTCCGAGAGCGGGGAATCGTTCTCGTGTCTGGCGATGTCGTGCGTTTCAGAGCCACCGCCGCCCATCGCGACCGGTTCGAAGTCGTCGAACGCACCGCGTCGCTCTTTGACGACCTCCACAGAGAGTTCTCCGTCGTCGTCAATGGTCCACCGAAGTTTATCACCCGGTTCGATATCGAGGCGTCGTCGGAGGGTCGCTGGAATGGTGACCATTCCCCGGTCGCTGACCTTGGTTTCTTCGGGAGGTCCTTCGGTTGCCATACACGACGGTACAGGTCCCCTCGGCATACATGTTGCGTCACATGTGAGGTCGGCCAGTTGCGGCTACACATAGAACAGACCGCCAGTCATTTTGCTGTTCACACCAACAAACGAGCAATGAGCATCGATAGCGACACTGCTGCCGACAGTGAGCAGAGTATCGAGGACCTTGCCCGGTCACTCGGAGACGCAATCGCGGAGTTGCCGGAGTACCAGACCTTCCTCGAAAAACAGGCTGCCGTCGAGGACGACGAACAGACCCAAGCGCAGATTGCAGAGTTCGAGTCTGCCCGCGAGGAGTACATGCTCGCCCGCCAGCGCGGCGAGGCCACCCAAGAAGACCTGCGAGAAATGCAGGACCAGCAGCAGGAACTGCACGAGATTCCGGTGATGCGGGAGTATCTGCAGGCCGAAAACGACCTCGAACTGCGCCTGCAGGCGCTGAACGAGTACGTCAGTGACCCGCTGGATATCGACTTCGGCGAGAAGGCTGGCGGCTGTTGTGAGGACTGAAGGACAAGACGCTTACTCTCGCCCGACACAGGGTCGAATATGACCATCCACAGCGACTGGGGCGACTGGCTGCTTCGTGATGTCGCCGAGGCTGACCCGGACGGAGTTGCATTCTGGTATCTCGGCTGTAATGGGTTGATTCTCAAGAGTGCCGACGGAACGACAGTCTTTATCGACCCGTATCTCGGACTGGGCGACCCGCCGCGAACAGTTCGAATGATTCCCGTGCCGTTCGACCCCGAAGATGTCGAGACGGCCGACGCTGTGCTCGCGACGCACGAACACTCAGACCACGTCCACGGCGAGAGTCAGGCCCCGATTCTCGAACAGACGGGCGCGACGTTCTACGGTCCCGACGCGAGCGTCGTAGTCACAGAGGAGCAGGACTGGACCGACCGCTGGACTGTCGACGACGACCAGATTGTCACCGTCGAGGACGGCGACTCGTTCGAACTCGGCGACCTGACGATTTCCGTCCACCCGGCGAACGACCCCGACGCGGAGCATCCCGTCGCCTACGTCGTCGAACACGAAGCGGGGACGTTCGTCCACGGCGGTGACGCCCGCCCCGGACAGTTCGAGGCGATTGGCGAGAACTACGATGTCGACCTCGCGGTGCTGGCCTTTGGCTCAACGGGGATGATTCCGGACAAGCAGACCCGCGAGCCCAAGCGCACCACCTGGTACAACGACGAGAATATGTTGATCGAGGCGGCTAACGAACTCCAGACCGACCGACTCGTCCCGACCCACTGGGACATGTGGAAGGGGCTGGGTGCGGACCCGACAGCAGTCCACCACCACGCGAACAGTTTCCCGTATCCCGAGACAGTGTCTGTTGTCGAAATCGGCGACCGATTCGACCTGTGAGCACCACACTTAGCCAAACAGTAAATAGGTTTAATACATCGGAACCTCCCATACAAAAACATGAGTGATTCACAGGCGTACGAAGAAGTAACCGTCTCGTCGGACGGGGTGACCGTCGTCAAGCGGTTCGAAGAGGAAGAGTTCCCCGTGCCGGCAATTGCGTTCGAGTTCGAGTCTTCTCGCGACGAGTCGGTGACGGTCACGATGAGTGATACCGTCCCGGAGGGTATCGAAGTGGAAGACCTGGGTTTTCATCCGGAGTACGGCAGCGAATTCTGGACAATCGACGACGATACGATCACCTTCGAGCGCGAACTCGAAGCCGAGGGGTCGTATACGACCGTCTACGGTATTCGCGCGACGGGCAGCGATGACGTCAAACAGTTTTTGACCGAACCGACTATCGAATCCGTCGACCCGCCGCTGCCGGAAGAGGAAAAGGCCGACCCAGAGGACGTCATTCCAGAGAGTGACGACGATGTCGTCAAAGACGCCATCGCCGGCGACGGCGAAATTCCCGGCCTCGAAGAGGAAGAAGACGGCGAGGCCGAGGACGAGGAAGACGTGGCGACACTGGAACTCAACGACCCCAACGATTCGGGGGCAGCGGCGAGCGAAGGGGGCGAGCAGACGGCCGAGGGAGAGGGCGGCGAGGCAACGCTGTCAGTCGACGGCGAAAGTCTCACGGCTGCGCTTGCCGCCGAGATTCGCCAGAAGAACGTCTCCGGGGAAGACCTGAAACTGCTGCGGCGAGCACTGGATGTCGCGGCACAGGAGGACGGCGGCGGCAGTGACCGCGCGCGAATTGCACAGGTTCAAGACGATATTGCAGACCTCCGTGCGTACACGAGTGCGCTCGAAGAATTTCTCGACGAAAACGGGACCGGTGACGAACTGATCGAAGACTTCGAGCAACAACTGAATTCGTTCGACGACCGACTCGAAGCCGTCCAGTCTGAACTCGAATCCAACAGTCAGAACGTGTCGGACATGGGCAGCGAAATCGAAGAGATGTCCGAGACTGTCGACACAGTCGACGCAGAGGTCGACTCCCTTGGCGAGGAGGTCGAAACGGTGAGTGATACCGTCGATTCGGTCGAGGGTGAAGTCGACACCGTGAGTTCGGAACTCGGAGAGATGGAGACAACTGTCGACGAACTCGATTCCTCGATTGACGATATCGAGCAATCGGTTTCGGAACTCGAAGACCAGGTGTCCGACGAGGACGTGGCTGGTCGAGTCGAAGAAATCGAGCAAGAGATCGAAGAACTACAGACCTGGCAGGAACAGATTCAGCAGACCTTCGGCGGCTGACCCCGGGAGTGACAGCGAACGGCTGGTTTCTTATAGTCGGCCGTCTGATGAGATGGCAATGAGCGATTCGACCGACGAGGTGAGTGGACGATGAGCGATTCTGCTGAGGACGTTCGTGCCTACACCGTCCGGCTCGAACTCGTCGACCGACCGGGGGAACTGCTGCGCGCGCTCCAACCGATTTCCGACAACGGCGGAAATCTCCTCTCTATCTTTCACGAACGCGGCAATCTCACACCGCGTGGTGATATCCCTGTCGAGGTCGACCTCGAAGCGACGCCCGGCCAGTTCGACAACATCGTCGACGCCCTCCGCGACGCGGGCATCAACGTCATTCAGGCTGGTGCGGAGCAGTACAGCGACGAACTCACAATCGTCCTCGTGGGTCACCTTGTCGACACAGACCTCTCCGATACACTCTCACAGATTCAGCGCTCAACCGGCGCGTCGGTGCGAGATTTCTCGCTGTCCGCGCCTGAGGGCGAAGAAAAAGAATCCAGCGCACGCCTCCGACTCGCCACCCAAAAGGGACAGGCACGGGACGTAATTAGCGAGGTTCGGGCAATCGCAGACGAGAAAGAATTACGCGTTGTCGAGCCACTGCTCGGAGGTGAGGCAGTATGAGAGTCGCTGTGATGGGCGCCGGAGCAGTCGGCACGTCAGTGCTCGAACTCGCCGAAGAGTACGGCCACACAGTCACCGCGATGGCCGATTCGAGCAGCGCTGCCGTCGACGCAGGTGGACTCGACGCCGAAGCCGTGCTCGACCGGAAACACCAGGAGGGAATCGTCGGCTCTGGCGACCCTGAAGACGCCCTCGACGGCGAGTACGACGTGCTCGTCGAGGCCACACCGACGACGCTGGGCGACGCAGAACCCGGCTTTGGCCACCTGCGTGAAGCGCTGGAACGCGACCGCCACGTCGTCCTCGCGAACAAGGGGCCCGTCGCCGAGCGCTACAGCGACGTGCGTGAGTTGGAAGCCGACAGCGCGGGCGAAGTGCGCTTCGAGGCAACTGTTGGCGGCGCGATTCCGGTGTTATCGACCATCGAGAGTTTCGGCGCCGCCCAGATCACCGCCGTGCGAGGTGTGCTCAACGGGACGGCGAATTTCATCCTCACGCGAATGCAAAACGAGGGCCTCAGTTACGAACACGTCCTCGCAGAGGCCCAAGACCTGGGTGTTGCCGAGGCCGACCCAACGTTCGACGTGGAGGGAACCGACGCCGCGCTCAAATGCGTCATCGTCGCGAACGTCCTCGGCGATGACGAGATGACGCTCGCGGACGCAACCGTCCAGGGAATTCACGAACTCCCCGCGAGCGCGCTCGACCTTGCCGACGACGACGGCCAGACGATCCGACTCGTCGGTGAAATAACAGCCGACGGTGTTCGGGTTGGACCACGGCTCATCGCAGACAACAGCGCCCTCGCGGTTTCCGGCACGCAGAACATCGTCCAGTTCGACACGACCTACGCCGGGTCGCTGTACAACTCCGGGCGTGGGGCCGGCGGTCCAGAGACAGCAACTGCCGTGTTTGCGGATATCGGCCACCTCGACTGAGCCACCCGCGGGTGAATTTCGAGAAATTGCGGCTCCGTCTGTCGATCTGTTGGCGTGGGAGGCGTTCACAAAACCACCGGACGGCGTTCGTATCGGAGGCGTGCGGTATCGAAATGATTTTATGAACTACCGCGTAAAGATACCGGTATAGCGCCTCTGCGCGTGAGATAAATAATGAGCGACAAACCACATCAGAACTTGGCCGTCATCGGCCACGTTGACCACGGAAAGAGTACACTGGTCGGACGACTCCTGTACGAGACCGAAAACGTACCTGAGCACGTCATCGAGCAGCACAAAGAAGAAGCAGAAGAGAAGGGCAAAGGCGGCTTCGAGTTCGCCTACGTGATGGACAACCTCGCCGAAGAGCGAGAACGAGGTGTCACCATCGACATCGCCCACCAAGAGTTCGACACTGACGAATACTACTTCACGATTGTCGACTGTCCGGGCCACCGAGACTTCGTGAAGAACATGATTACTGGCGCAAGCCAGGCCGACAACGCTGTGCTCGTCGTCGCCGCCGACGACGGTGTCCAGCCACAGACTCAGGAGCACGTCTTCCTGGCTCGAACGCTCGGTATCGACGAGATGATCA
>JAQCNR010000273.1 GCA_028274925.1 Halovenus sp. | reverse complement strand
TGGCTGACCGTCGTCGGATGAGCACCGACCTCAGTGAAGTCGGCCAGATACTGGTGGCCGAGATTTGCCCACTTCGCCGATTCTCTGATGAGGGCGATTTCGGCGTCGCTTTTCGCCTCGCGCATCCCCGGCGCCCACTCTTGGGTATCGACATCGACAAAGTCACTCAGCGGTGGGCCCTCGTAACCCATCACGCCCGGCGCGCCGTCCATATCCGCGAGGACGGCGTCGGCACCGATTCCATCGAGCATCTCGACAATCGTCGCGATTGGCTCGCCGCCGGGATAGTCAAAGTAGCTGTAGACCGCCTCGACGCGGTCGTTTTTCCCGACCCGGTCGACCTCTAATCGTGGAACGGTAATCGAGATGCGACTGTCGGTGAGTGCGAGTGCAACCGGTCGTTCAGTCTGGATGTGCTGGAAGCCAGTGATGTACTCGATACTCGTTGCGTCGAACCAGACAGCAGCGTCAGCCTCGCTGGCGTCGAGACGCTCTCGGACTGCCTGAATGCGAGACGTGAATTCCTGTGGTGGAACAGCAGTTCTCACAGGTTGGCTACCGCACAGTCGCTATTAAATGGTCGTCCCAACCAGTCGAGCGAGCACAGTCTCGCGGGGTTTTTGTCGACGCTCACCAACGGAGGGTATGAACTGGACTGCGGTACTGCACTTCATGTTCGCACTGTTCGCGGGGGCTGGTGTGCTGGCCTCACAGATGTGGCTCAGAGTCGCGCTGTTCGTGGCCGGCGCAGTCTGTTTCGTCGCCGGCGTCGTTGTGGCCCGTCTCGGCGACGAAAATCCGGATTACGAGTCAGGCAGCGGAGCGTAACTGTGTCGAACTGAGACAGGACGACTCGCCACTTTGGGTCAGTAGCCTGTCGGCTTACCGACCAGCAACTCGCTACCGCAACAACTATCTGTAGAGCTGTGCAATCGTGCAAGTATGAGCCAGCAGACAGAGCGACTCGAACGACTCATCGCCGACGAACTCGGGGAGTGCTGCGACGGTGATGTCGAACAGCGACTCGACACACTCCGGGCCTGCCAGTCAGAAGGGCCGTCGAACCCCGACGCCGACCTCACCGCTCTCAAGACACTGGGCAACGACACCCGCCACACCATCGTTCGGCTGATGGCCGCTGCAGACCGGGAACTCTGTGTCTGTGAGATTACGGCCATCGTCGACATCAGCGACAGCGCGATTAGCCACGCACTTTCGGACCTGCAGGAGGCCGGCCTCGTAACTCGTCGCAAAGACGGGACGTGGCGGTACTACGACGTGACTGACCGTGCCGAAGCCCTCATCGACGCACTCGATAGGACTCGTGAGGACGGACAATGACCGAGGAGAAACTCCGTATTGCCTTCGTCTGCGTGCAAAACGCCGGCCGGTCACAGATGTCTGCGGCCTTCGCCGAGCGCGAACGCGAGCAGCGCGGACTCACCGACCAGATTGCAATCATCACCGGCGGAACCCGCCCCGCAGACCACGTCCACGAGGAGGTTGTGACGGTGATGGACGAGATTGGAGTCGACCTGTCTGGCCGGACGCCTCGAACGGTATCGACAGCAGAACTCGAATCCTGTGCGTACGTCGCCACCATGGGCTGTTCGACACTCGAACTCGACGCAACTGGTGTCGATGTTCGAGACTGGGCGCTTGCGGACCCAGACGGACAGGATATGGAGCGGGTTCGAGAGATTCGCGACGAAATCGAAGAGCGCGTGGGTGCGCTGTTCGACGAAATCGAGGCCGAGGTGACCACCGGTGCTTGACACACCAACACGTGTCAGAGCGTTCGAGACTGACGAACGGACAGGACAGGTGGCCGACGTGAGCGGGCCGAGTGCTGGAGGAGACCGATGAGTGACGCTGTCCACGAACACGGACCGAACTGCGACTGTGAGAGCTGTGGCGACCCGCGGTCGATGGACTTTCTCGATAAGTACCTCACCGTCTGGATATTCGCTGCGATGGCAGTCGGCGTGGGACTCGGGTTCGTCGCGCCGTCAGTCACCCAGCCGATTCAGGACTTTCACCTCGTCGAAATCGGCCTTGTCGCGATGATGTATCCGCCGCTGGCGAAGGCCGACTACTCACAGCTTCGTGCGGTGTTCAGCAACTGGCGAGTGCTCGGGCTGAGCCTCGTCCAGAACTGGCTCATCGGGCCGACGCTCATGTTCGGACTCGCCGTGTTCTTCTTCAGCGGGCTCGTCCCCGGATTGCCGGCACGGCCGGAGTTTTTCCTCGGGCTCGTGTTCATCGGGATGGCCCGCTGTATCGCGATGGTGCTCGTCTGGAACGAACTCGCCGAGGGCTCGACGGAGTACGTCACCGGCCTCGTCGCCTTCAACAGTCTCTTCCAGATCGTCACATACGGCGTCTACATCTGGTTTTTCGGACTCTTTCTCCCGCCGTTGCTGGGGATGGAGACTCTCGTCGCCGGCATCGAGACGTTCAACGTGACACCGACACAGGTGTTCGAGGCCATCGTCATCTTCCTGGGTATTCCGTTTGCCGGCGGCTTTCTCACCCGCTACGTTGGCACCCGGACGAAAGGCGTCGAGTGGTACGAGGAACAGTTCGTCCCGAAAATTGACCCGCTAACACTCGTCGCATTGCTGTTTACAGTCATCGTGATGTTCGCAACGCAGGGCGGCGCTATCGTCGCCTCGCCCGGGGACGTGTTGCTCATCGCCGTGCCGCTCACAATCTACTTCGTGGCGATGTTCTTCGTGAGTTTCGGGATGGGCAAGGGTATCGGTGCGGACTACTCGACGACGACAGCCATCGGCTTCACCGCCGCCTCGAACAACTTCGAGCTAGCTATCGCCGTGGCAGTCGCGGTGTTCGGCGTTGGGTCCGGCGTCGCCTTCGCAACCGTCGTTGGGCCGCTCATCGAGGTCCCGGTCCTGCTCGCCCTGGTCAACGTCGCGCTGTATTTCCAGCGCAAGTTCGACTGGGAGGGAGCGACGACCGGAGCGTCTGTGGACGCCCGCTCCAGCCCATCAACCGAAGACGACTGACGAGACCCAGACGACCCAGTTCGAACGCCGCCGGGTGTTGGCTCCACGTTCGACGGTCTGGGTGTACGACGGATTGAAACACCCGTCGGCCGTAGTAAACAGGAAAGATGACCGGCCACAGCGGGGAGCGTAACTCGACTGTCGGCGACGTGACAGCCGTCCCGCTCGCGCCGGCTATCCCGAACCCGGAGGAGGCGACCCCGGAACCAGACGCGACCGGCGTCGTCGTCTGGCACCGCAAACATCTCCGGGTCGAGGACCAGCGAGCACTGGCGGAGGCAGTCGCCGACGACGTGGTCTGTCCGCTGTTCGTCTTCGACCCCGCGTTCTACGAGGATGGGATTGCCTGCGACGCCAGAGTTCGATTTCTCCACGAAGCCGTCACGAGTCTGTCGCGACTCTACGCTGCCACCCCCGCCGACTCGGTAGTTCGGGATGCGCAGGATTCGGTCGGTGTTCTCGGCGACACTACTGATAAGCCAGCAGCAGTACAGTCGCTGGCTGCACCAGACGAACCAGGACTCACCTGTGCCTACGGCGACCCTGTCGCTGTGCTCTCGCGGTTCGTCGACCGCGGGTGGTCGGTACTGACGATGGCGACACCAACCAGCAGATATGGCCTACGCCGCGACGAGCGCGTGCGGGAGGCCTGTGGCGACGCTGTCGAGTTCGTCTCCGGTGATGGGTTAGTCCGCGACGCGGAGTGGCCCCGAAGCGACTGGCAGTCACACATCGAAGACTGGCTGGCGGCACCGCAGCACAGTCCGGCGTGGGACGGAACGAGACGGCTGGTTCTCGATACGGGAGTGACGCCGGCACGGGTCGACCAGACGTTCGAAGTCGCGCCCACGAAAAGCGAGGTTCCGACCGGGACGCACCGCGCTGCGACCCAACAGTTACGAGAGTTCGTTGACCGAATTGGTTCCTACCCCGGAAACATCTCCGCGCCACAGGACGCCCGCGGTGGGACCAGTGGCCTCTCGCCGTACCTCAACTTTGGGCTGCTCTCGGTCCGGCAGGTTCGCCAGTACGTTGCCGAAAACGCCCCGGAGTGTCGCGGACAGAATATGTTCGAGAGTCGGCTGGTCTGGAATATGCACTACAACCAGAAACTCGCCGACTGGCCGGGCTGGACAGAGCAGGCAGTCAATCCTACCTTCGAAGGCAAAAATGAAGACAGCTACGACTCCGACCTCGTCGCGGCGTGGAAACGCGGCGAGACTGGCTTCCCGATGGTCGACGCCTCGATGCGCTGTCTGGCCGAGACTGGCTGGCTGAACTTCCGGATGCGCGCGATGTGTGCCTCCTTCTTCACGCACATTCTCAAACAGCCCTGGCGACTCGGTGCCGACTGGTATCACCACCATCTCATCGATAGCGACGTTGGCATCAACTACACGCAGTGGCAGAGCCAGGCCGGGCTGATTGGCAAGCCATCCCAGCGCGTCTACAACCCCCGCAAACAGGTCCGTGACCAGGACCCTGACGGGGAGTGGATCACTCGCTGGGTGCCCAAACTCGACCGGTTGCCGAGCCAGTTTCTCGACCAACCCGAGCGAACGCCCCTGTCGGTGCAGGACGACTGCGGCGTCGTAATTGGTGAAACGTATCCCCGGCCAGTGGTCGACTTCGAGGCCCAGCGCGAGGCGTTCTGGTCGGCCTACGAACAACAGCGGCCCGAGGCAGCCCGACAGCTCGGGCGACCGAAAATCGCAAAACGAGCCTCGTTTTCCGGCGGAATCGGGGCAGCGCAGGCGATTGCGAAGCGCTACGGTGACGAAGAAACCGAACCGGGGACACAGCTCTCGCTGTCAGACATTGCGGGGGAGGGTGAGAGACGAGACACCGCAGGCGACACGGAGAGATCGGTTGCTGACGGCCACGGCGAACCAGATGGAGACGAACCCCTGCCAACAGGAAGCGGCGAGCAGGCAGGTGAACCATCACCGGACGACCGGGGAGCTATTCCGAACCAATCGGCTACTGAGCGTGAGGAAGCCAGCGACACTGAGCGCGAGTCTGAGCAGACTGCTATCGGCCGCTTCGACTGAGCGTCTATTCCAGCCAGAAGATGTCTTCGACGCGACAGTCGAACTCGGCGGCGAGTTTCAACGCCAGTTCGAGACTGGGGTTGTAGCGGTCACGCTCGATTGCATTGATTGTCTGGCGAGTCACGTCGACCCGTGCGGCGAGGTCACCCTGTGTCAGGTCCGCCTGCTCGCGGCGGATTTTGAGCGCGTTATTCATGCGGGTCGGCCGGACTCGTACATGATGCTTCCGATGTGGACGAACGACAGCGCCGCGACGAGCAGCGCGATTGGCGTCAGCCACAGCGGCCACTCGATGAGATTCAGCGCCCACAGCGCTGTCGCCCCCGGGAAGACCACTGCCGACGACATCCCCATAATCGCGAGTGTTCGCTTGCTCGCGGCGGCCTGGCGGCGCTGGTCACGCTCGTCGAACAGCGGGCCGTCGTACCGGCGGTAGGTCACCAGCGCGCTCACCGCAAACACGGCGAACGCGCCAACCCCAACCAGCGGGTAGCCGGCGACGATGAGCACGGCCAGCAAGACGCCCGACAGCGCCCAGAGCCCGGTGTACAGTCTGCGGTACCGTCGTTCGGTGGATTGAGTCTGCGGTGTCATAGCTGGTGTAAAGCTTCTTTTACAGTAAAGTATACTTTACACCAATACTTCAATCTGTCGGCGTGACAGAATCGGGACCAGGTGGTCTCAGGCCACCTCCTCGTCTCGGAGTTTGAACTTCTGGACCTTGCCGCTGGGATTTTTCGGAAGTTCGTCGACGAAGTGGTAGGCTCGTGGTCGCTTGAAATCCGCCAGCGCCTCGGACTCCGTGAGATACTGGTCGAGCGCCTGTTCGGACGTGTCGCCGACAACGTAGGCAACAACCTGCTCACCCCACTCGTCGTGGGGTTCGCCGACGACAGCCGCCTCGACAACGTCGTCGTGAGTGAACAGCACATCTTCGACTTCCGTCGGGTAGACGTTCTCCCCGCCAGTGATGATCATATCGTCCTTGCGGTCGACCACGAAAAGATAGCCATCCTCGTCGCGATAGCCCAGGTCTCCGGTGTAGTACCACTCCTGCCCGTCGGCTTCTCGCAGCGATTCGGCAGTCGCGTCCGGGCGGTTCCAGTACTCTCGCATCGTACACGGGCCAGCGAACAGAATCTCGCCAACCTCCCCCTGGTCCACTTCGTCGGTCGGGTCGCCATCTGGCTCGACAATCCGGAGGTCGTGGTTCAGTGCCGGCAGCCCCGCCGACCCCTGTTTTGGAAGTTGGTCTTCGGGATACTGGAAGCTGCCACAGGGACCGATTTCGGTCATTCCGTAGGCCTGCAGGTAGCCCGCGTCGAAGACGTCCAGACAGCCATCGAGTATCTCTTTGGGCATCGGCGCGGCACCGTACAGCCCCAGTCGGAGCGACGAGAGGTCGGCGTCGACATCCTCGGCAGCCTGTAACAGCCCGTTCCAGCCGGTCGGCGCGGCGAAAAACAGCGTCACATCGTACTCGTCGATGGCCTGCAAGGCCCGCACGGGGTCGAAATCGTGGTGGATGACGCTCGTCGCACCGACGTGGATTCGTGGGAACAGCGCCGCCTGCAGTTCCGCACAGTGATACAGCGGGAACGCAGAGAGCCCAACGTCGTCGCGGCGCATCCCACCCTCAGCGACGCAGATGAGGTTGTGCTCGACCATATCGCGGTGCTCGTGGACGACCCCTTTCGGCCGGCCAGTGGTCCCCGACGTATAGATGAAGGCGTAGATGTCGTCTTCCTCGACGACCGTCTCGGGTCGGACTGTGGAGCCAGCCGACAGCGCGTCGTAGAAATCGTCAGCCCACGACGGCCCATTCTCGTCGATAGAGAAGTACTGCTCGACGGTGTCCAGATTAGCGCGGGCGTCGGCGACAGCCTCCCGTGTGGCGTCCTCGAAAATCAGCGCACTCGATTCGGCGTCGTTGAGAATGTACTCGATTTCGCCGGCCGGCAGTCGGTAGTTCAGCGGGTTGAACACCGCGCCGAGTTTCGCACAGGCGAACACTGTCAACACAATCTCTGAGCCGTTGTGGAGCATGGTCGAAACGCGGTCCCCCTTCTCGATGCCTTCGTCGGCAAGTGCATTCGCAAGTTGGTTCGCCTTGGTGTCGAACTCCTCGAACGTCCAGTGCTGGTCCCGGCGTGGGTAGATTAGCCCGTCTTTGTCGGGATACTTTTCCGCAGTCTGTTCGAGTGTATCGCGCAGTGTTGGGTGCATTACAGGTCCCCCCAGCAGGGGGTTCGCTCGAAACTCACTAAAGACTACCGCGGCCCCTGTCAGGCCACGTCGGCGCTGGACGCCCGTGAGAGCAGATACACTGCAATGGCTCCGAGCAAGAGGTCGATGCCGACCAATACGAGCACCCCCGGAACCACGCCGTCGAGCGTGCCGCCGAACCACGACACCTCGATGACGGTCATCACGTCGCGGTCGACTATCAACGAGCGTGCGGCGTCAACGCCGTAGGTCACTGGGTTGATTCGCGCAAAGGTCTGAATCCACGATGGCAGTGCTTCTAGCGGCAGGAAGGCACTCGACAGGAAAAGCAACGGAAACTGCAGCAGGTTCGCGCCGATAATCGTCGACTCCTGGTCGCGGGTGAGAATCGCCAAGGCGTTCGAGAACGAGACGAACCACAGCGAGAACAGAATCCCGACCCCGATGATTCCGAGCGCGCCGACGACCCCAGTCACGATGTCGGCACCGAGTGCGAGGCCCAGCACGAGGATAATCGCAATCTGAATCGCGATTCGGAAGACTTCGGCGGCAGTCTTACCGAGGAAGACAGCGGTCCGGTTCATCGGCGACACGAGTACCTTCTCGAACATCCCATTCTCGATGTCGTTGACGAGGCCAACGCCAGAGGTAATTGCCGCGGCGAGTGCAACCTGAATCGCAATCGCCGGGACGAGGTAGGTCTCGTAGTTGATGCCCGGAATGCCTTGATTGACCGCGCCGCCGGCGACGTTGCCGAACACCTCGGTGAACAGGACGAGAAAGATAATCGGCTGGACGAGCGAGACAACCAGTACGAACGGGTTCCGGACGGCCTTGAGATTCCAGCGCTTGAAATTCACCCACAGGTCGCCAACAAAGCTGTTTGACATGCGAGCGTCTTGGGCGCTCGTCGTCGACTCGTCTGCACTGGGAGCACTCATCGCTGCTGGACCTCCGCAGTCTGCTCGGAGTCGAGTTCGTCGCCAGTGATAGCGAGGAAGACATCATCGAGCGTCGGTGCGCGGATGTTGAACCCCGTGACCGTCACGCCTTGGTCCCGCAACGCAACCAGCAGGTCTGTGCCGTGCTGGCGTGCGGTTTCGGCGGTTACGCTGACTCCATCTTCAGTCTCAGTGATCGTCGCGTCACTAAATGGCTCGAATTCTTCAGCGATTGTCACTGCCTTCTCGCGTTCTGTCTCCCCGTCCTCCAGTTCGATATCGAGCACTTCACCGCCAACACGGCGTTTCAGTTCGGCTGGGCTGCCGTCGGCCACGATGGAGCCATCAAGGATAACCGACAGTCTATCACAGAGTTGGTCGGCCTCTTCGAGATACTGGGTCGTGAGGAAGATGGTCGTCCCGCGGTCGTTGATCCGCCGGAAATACTCCCACAGACGGTTGCGTGCCTTCGGGTCGAGTCCGGTCGTGGGTTCGTCCAGAAAGACCAGCGGCGGCCGGTGGACCAGCGCCGTCGCCGCGTCCAGCCGTTTTTTCATCCCACCGGAGAACTCTTCGGACCGTTTTTCGGCAACGTCTGCCAGATCAACCAAATCGAGCAGTTCCGACACCCGCTCTTCACGCTCCCCTCGTGGGACGCCGTAAGACTCACAGGCGAAGCGAATGTTTTCCTCCGCGGTGAGTTCCGGGTCGATACTCGTTTCCTGTGCCATGTAGCCAATCGTCTCCCGGACTGCTCGGGCCTCTGAGCGAACGTCGAAGCCGTTGACCCGAACCGTTCCGGCAGTTGGCGACAGCAGTGTGGCGAGGACTTTGATCGTGGTCGTCTTTCCGGCCCCGTTCGGACCGAGAAAGCCGAAGAACTCGCCACTCGGGATGGTCATGTCGACGCCGTCGACTGCGACTGTCCCGTCGCTGTAGACGAGTTCGAGGCCGTCGACGTCGATGGCTGTCTGTGTACTCATGACTCAC
>JAQCNR010000285.1 GCA_028274925.1 Halovenus sp. | reverse complement strand
AAACTGTGAACCCTGCCACAGTCGAGAACCGGGTCGTCGTCTTCCGTTGAACAATACAGATATGTCTAACAGCACACGCGAGACAGGGTTACCGCTTATCTCACACCCGGAAGCGAATAGTGGCGCACACAGTTACCCCAACGAGCAACTCTCCAGTGACGATCACCTGCTGCTGAGGGCACACAGCAGGGTGGTTCAAACCCGAGCAAAACGACTGTTCGGTCCCAGGGACTACCGCGAGAGATGTCTCCAAACAGCCGCCGGACTCCACGACTTCGGAAAAGTTACCCCACAGTTTCAGGCGTACGTTCGGCCCGATGAAACATACAATGGGCCGGACAAGCAGAAAGCACACGCTCGACTCGGCGCTCTGGCCACGTGGTATGCTCTTAGACGTACTGATGTTCCGCCGCTGGACCGATTAGCAGCAACACTCGGTGTCGCTCGACATCACCAAGCACTACCAAACGCCGCTCCGTACACGGCCGAGACTCTCGCGAAAGCAGTCGACGACGCTGACGGAGCGATTCACGCACAAGTTGACGAGATAGCTGACTGTTGGCCATCAGCGGCCACGGCGCTCCTGCAGCAAGTAGGAACAAAGGAAATCACGTGGGGTGGGTTTGCCGAGTGGGTCAGGTCTGGGAACGCTGTCACAGAGCTTCAGGAGATGACTAGTCGGAAAGTGTTGGGCGGAGTCGAGCCAGAACCGTCGAACCTTCCGGAGAAGCTCTATGACCGTACCATGCATTACTGGGCAGCCATCACGCTGGGGGATAAGAGCCACGCGATGGACATTGGTGAGCAGAGATTATTCGAATTAGATGTGCTGGAGAAGGATGTTCTCGAGGAATACATCTCTACTCTCCATGAGAACTCACCAGCAGATGAACTGGAGGCAGATTTGAACAACGAGCGGGAGCGCGCACGCCGACAGGTTGTTCGTGGCGTCCACGAGTGGCTCCGGGGTGACGATAAAATTGCCACGCTAACATTACCGACTGGCCTCGGGAAAACGTTTACCGGGCTCTCCGCTGCGTTTGAGACACGAGAGATCCTCAGTGAACACACCTCCGAGTGTCCCGACAATCCGCGGCCAATTATCTACGCACTTCCGTATACAAGTATTATCGAACAAACACGGGCAATCTTCGAAGACCCCGATCTGTGGGGAGCCGAGCCAACTATGTCAGCTCTCACCGTCCACCACTATCTGAGTGAGACGATAGTTTCCTCTGGACAACGTGAACGAGAGGACGCGACCGAGACCGATGGTGATGAAATAGCGCAACTTCTGGGTGAATCGTGGCGCGATGGAACGATACTGACGACCTTTGTGCAGTTGTTCGAGAGTCTGACAGGGCCATCGAACAGAGAGGGGCTCAAGCTTCCAGCTCTCGACTCTGGAATCGTCATCCTTGATGAGCCACAAGCACTTCCGAAGGACTGGTGGAGTGCAGTCAAGCGGCTTCTGGACATGCTGACCAGTGAGTACGATGCCAGAGTGGTTGGGATGACTGCGACGCAACCGAGCCTCTTTCGGGATACCGAGACGCTGTCACTCCTCTCGGCGGGGGCCGAACACAGGACAGCCGAGTGTGAACAGTGTAAGCGCGGGCAAACCCACCAAACTTCGCTCGAACCCGTCCCCAAAGAGATATATTTCGAGGAGGCAGAGCGGGTTCGATATACGATCGACGAGACAGCACTCGCTCACCAGCCTGACGCTGACGAGCAGTATATCGGATATAACCAAGCTGCAACACGTGTTCACGACTCACTCGAGACAGCCGACTCGGTTCTCGCAATCTGCAACACTATCGAGAGTTCCCGTGAACTCACCACGACTGTGAGTGCACAGTTGACGACAACGCATCTCGGTTCTGCTCTCCGCAGTGTCCTCACCCAATCCGGGGCCGGTGTGACTCGGCAGACAACCACAGCTGCTGATATCGCAGCCTCAACGCTCAACGCAGCGGGAATCACGCCACCAGAGGAGAACCACGAGAGCATGGAGAACTCGGACAACACCGGGTGGGTTGTCGGAGAGGATATTGGGACCGTTGTTCTCACCCTGAACTCCCGGTACCGGCCATTCGACCGGCGAGTGATTGTTAATCTCGCCAGTCGACTCTCAACGAGCCCCGTACCCTTCATACTGGTTTCGACGCAGGCGATTGAGGCCGGTGTGGACATCAGTTTCGAGAAGGTATTCCGGGACATCGCACCGCTGGACAGCATCGTTCAAGCTGCTGGACGGTGCAATCGCTCGTACGAATGGGGAGAGAGTGGTGGCGAAGTGGTCGTCTGGACACTGTCCCCACCCGGTGACGACGCAACCGAACCGCCCGCATACTGGGTCTACGAGCGGGGGGCAACTAGCGATGGAATCCCGGGCCACCTCAGACTCATCTCAGATGTGCTGGCTGATCTTCCCCGGCAGACCGACGTGTCTGATGTCCACCTCTCGAAGCACGCTGTCGACGAGTACTTTGAGGCACTCTCGGACAAAGCCCTCAGCAGCGGGGATATACGCAAGCATATTGACCGGGCGAACGCCGCCTGGCTCGCCCGACAGTCCATGATTGCTGACTACGAAACGGACGATGTGCTTGTTGCAGTGACCGAGTCGGAGACTGCTGAACTCAACCGAATCACCGAACTGTTCACCAACGGGAATCCCGTCGCATACGACCGCCTGGAGGCACTCTCAGGTATTCGCGTTTCGGTGCCGACAAGACTGCTTGAGGAATCAGCGAACATCGTGCGTATCGACGGGAAAAGCCGTGACGCCGATGGTGTGCGGGTCTTCCGCTATACCGGTCAGAGCGGGATTACGTACGACCTCTCCGGTGGCGGCGTACGTGCCGCCGATGAGGGCGTCACTGGACGGTTTACCATCGTGTGACCCGTTGTACTAGCCGCTGTTGTTTTGAGAATTGAACAAATTTATAACACTACCGTTCGGTTAATAGGTTATGGGAGATGGTTATAGCGTTGTCAAGAACTATCTGGAGGCTGAACGGCAACCGGGGCAGGAACCCGACGTACGGATTACTGGCCTGATGGTGCAGTACTACCACGTGTGTGAGCGAGAGCTGTGATTTATGTCCCGCGGTGTGGACATTGACAGAGAGACGATAAATATCCAACGAGGGACTCGTGTGGACGAAACCAGTTACAGCGAATCGCGGCAGTCGTTCAGCATCGGAAACCGAATACAGCTCGATGTGCTGGACTCAGGCGACGTGAT
>JAQCNR010000262.1 GCA_028274925.1 Halovenus sp. | reverse complement strand
GACGACACGCTGTACAATCTCTCCCGGATGAACTCCGAACTCGAACGCTCACGAGTGTCTATCATGGGTATCTCGAACGACCTGAAGTTCACCGACTTCCTGGACCCGCGGGTCAACTCCTCGTTGGGCGAGGAGGAAATCGTCTTCCCGCCGTACGACGCCAACCAGCTCCGGGACATCCTCGAAGCCCGTGCCGAGATTGCGTTCAAAAACGGCGCGCTGACCGACGAGGTCATCCCGCTGTGTGCGGCCTTCGCCGCCCAGGAACACGGTGACGCCCGGCGGGCACTCGACCTCCTCCGAACGGCGGGCGAACTCGCCGAGCGCGACGACACCAACGACGTCGAGGAAGACCACGTCCGGGAGGCCCAAGAGAAAATCGAAATCGACCGTGTCGTCGAAGTCGTCCGCACACTCCCACAGCAGTCGAAACTCGTCCTGTTCGCAATCATTCTCTTAGAGAAACAGGGGGTACACAACATCAACACCGGCGAGGTCTACAATATCTACAAGCGACTGTGTGAGGAGTTAGACGTCGACGTGCTGACACAGCGACGGGTTACCGACCTCATCAGCGAACTCGACATGCTCGGTATCGTCAACGCTGTCGTCGTCTCGAAAGGCCGCTACGGCCGGACGAAAGAAATCAGCCTTTCAGTTCCACTCGAAGAGACGGAAGCTGTTCTCCTCTCTGACTCTAGACTCGGTGATATCGAGGACGTACAGCCGTTCGTCCAGGCACGGTTCGACAACTGAGACCCCCCTGTTTCAGCTGGAACTACTCGCCAGCGTCGACAACTTCGTAGCTCACGTTCTGCTCGCGGAGGCTGTCAGTGTGCTTCGAGAGCGTATCGGTCGTAGCCAGCAACAGTACGTCGAGACCCTTCGCCGCCGCCTCCCGGACCGCGCTGGGACTCCCAAAGCGGATGTCCGGCTCGACACCCGCACGGTCGGCCAGTGCGACTGCTTCGGCACCGGCGAGAGCAATCAGGTCGTGTTCGTCGGCCAGCGCCCGCACCCGGTCGTCGTCGACTGCGCTGCTGCCGCCGTCTTGGACCTGCGGAATCGAGACGATAGCGACCGTCCCGAGTTCGTAATCGACGACTCCCTCGACGTTGGTGATGCCAACGTCGCTCCCGGCGTCGGCGTCAGTCACCGCAACGGCGGTCGCTCCACCCGTGTCTCCGGCCATCGCTCGTAACACACCGTCTTGCATACTCAGCGTTACGGTTTCACCCTCGCTGACCGCCGTCGAAGCGATTGCTGTCTCGGTCTCGACCTGTCCGATGACGTCCTCGGAGACGTGGTCGACGAACTCCCGAAGGTTGTCAGTCTGTGAGATGAGCCAGTCGACCCCTTCTTTCGTCACCTCGTACCGACCACGGCCGTGTTTGTTGACGTAGTCCTGCTTGACGAGGTCCTGCAGGTAGTCGCTGACTGCTTGTGCGGTGATGCCGATGGCGTCGGCAATCTCCTGCTGGTTGACCGCCGGCTGTCGCTCCGCAATCTCGACGAGAATCTGATACCTGGTCGCGTTTCGCTTACTCCGGAGCACCCCAAACTCCCCTGGGTCCTGCTTCGCCATTAGTTGCCTTTCAGTCCCCCGAACGCAAGTATGTTTTCACGCCATCTCTGGGGAACTCCCAATACGACCGTCTCAGCCGCCCGAAAGCAAATTAGTTTACTCTAAAACAACCAAAATTGTTTTATGTCCCACACGAGTTGTTTGTGCTATGGCACAGCCAGTGCTCCCACACGACGCGAAGGCCGGGCCGACGAAGGCCGAGGTCAGGGCGGTGCTGACCCGGAAACTCGACCTCGGACCGGACGACCACTTCGTTGAGGTCGGTTCGTGTACCGGTGCGGTGACAATCGAGGCGGCGCGGCGAGCGGGTCGGGTCACTGCACTCGAACGCAAGCCCGAACGTATCGAGACGACACGGAAGAACCTCGCGGCCAACGACATCGCAGACGTCGAACTCAGGTGCGCCGAGGCACCCGATGGACTCCCCGAC
>JAQCNR010000260.1 GCA_028274925.1 Halovenus sp. | reverse complement strand
GACGACAGAGATGTTCGCCGAACCATTCGAAGAGAAGGACGGCTATCGCATCTGGCTCGACCTCGACGAGACCGACGAGCTACTCGCGGCGGCTGGCTCTCGCGAGGAACGCATCGCGTTCGCGCTGGGCGTCCGGTCAGGGCTGCGGGTGCAGGAGATGGTCGACGTTGAGGCGAAGGACGTGGTCTCGACGAGCGCCGGCCCGCGGGTCCGCGTCTGGGACTCGAAGGGCAAAGCCTACCGCGAGACACCGACCACGAAGGACATCCTCGCGATGGCTGAGACCGTCGCCGACCTGCAAAGCCCCGAGACGCCGCTGGTCGACCACTCCACGCGCTGGGTCCAGCGGCATCTCGACAGCGTCACCGGCGAGCTGGCCGAGCAGGGTGACGAGATGTGGGCCCACGTCACGCCCCACGACCTCCGCCGGACCTGGGCCACGCTGCTGAGTGCCGACATCGACGACCCGCTGCTCATCATGGACTTCGGTGGCTGGGAGGATATCGAGACGTTCCTCGAGCATTACCGAGGGAGTTACAGCCCCGCCGTGCAGCGACGCGAGTTGTCGAAGGTCGACTGGCTGGATGTCGGCGAGCGTGGCGTCGGCAAGCGTGAGCCGGAGCTGTCGATTCTGGAATGATATGGGCCGGTTTATTATTGGTTGTCTCTGGGGAGACTCTGCCCGGCATTACGTTCATGTGGAGGTGAGGAACGCTTTTAACAGATGCTGACCTTTGTCAGTACGAATGAGTGACGCCTCACCAGAACCGACCACGAATAAAGGCGAGGTACCGTCGATGCTTGAGGCGTGTACACCTCGACGGGACGTTCTCATCGGTGAACTCGCCGAGGACCAGTTCGCCGCCAGTCTCGCCGATGTCGCCCACTCGGATGACGCACCGGAGGTGTATGCCGACCCGGGGTTGTTCTTCGAAAAAACATACCCAACGGACGGACTGCAGGAACTTCTGGGTCGCCTTGCCATCCGTTTCGTCTCGTACCACAACGGGGAGTACAGCGGAACGAACGGTGTTCTCCGGCTCGACACCTCGTTCGGGGGTGGTAAGACCCACAATCAGATTGCTGCATACCACTTGGCCAAACAGCCTGGAGCCGTGCCAGATTTGTCCGACTTCGTCGAGGATAAAGAGACGGCAGACGGATACGGGGAGGCCGCTGCGCTTGGCCTCGACGTGAACACGGCGGTTTTCGTAGGTACACACGTCGATGGGACGAGTGCTCGGTGTAACTACACCGACCCAAACGCTCCCGAGACAAAGACGATGTGGGGGGAACTCGCCTACCAGTTGTTCGGACAGGAAGGCTACGAGTTCCTCCGCGAGAACGACGAAGAACGGTCGCCCCCGGGGAGCCAGAAACTCGAACGGCTGTTTGACCGTCACTCCGACCCGTCGCTCGTCCTCATCGACGAAATTGCCGCATACCTCGAACAGACCGCAGCAGTCGAAGTCGGTGATTCGACTCTCGCAAAGCAAACGAACACCTTCCTCATGTCGCTACTGTCGGCGACTCAGAACACCGACCAGCTGACGGTTGTCCTGAGTATCGCTGACACCGCGTTCCACGACCGGGCTGAGGATGTCCGCGGACTCGTCTCGGAGACTATCTCGGAGTTCAACAGCATCACCGACCGGACGGAGGGATCCATCACGCCGACGGAGGACAACGAGGTCGCCTCGGTCCTCCGCTACCGTCTCTTTGAGGAGGTTCCAGAATCCGCCCGGACCGCGACTGCAGACGCCTACGCCTCCTTCTACAACGGCGACCGCGAGTCGTTCCCGGAGAGTGCGACATCGATGGACCACCGGGACCAGCTCAAAGACAGTTACCCGATTCATCCGACTGTCATCGACACCCTCACGGAGGAACTCGACTCGCTGCCGTCATTCCAGAAGACAAGAGGCGCACTCCGGTTGTTGTCTCGTGGTATCCACCAACTGTGGAGCACACAGGCGCAGCAGCACGAGCGCCACTTCGTGCGATTGTTCGACCTACATCCATCAGACAGCAACGTCTTCACCACGCTCTTGCGGCTGTTCAACTCGGTCGAGATGGACTTCGAGGCTGCGATTAAGGCGGACATCTACTCCGACGACGGGACCGCCAACGCCGAAGAGGAGGACCGGAAGTGGACGGCGAAGGGACACCCTCCGCTGGGGTCCCACCTCACCACGACCGTCCTCTGGAAGAGCATCGTCAAGGGTGCCGACGGCCGTGGCACGACGCGCCGGCCGATTCGGCACGCTGTTGCCCATCTCGATGTCGAACTGGCGCACTATGACGACGCGCTGAACAACCTTCTCGGTGAGGGACGGCAGTCCGCCTGCTTCTACCTCCACGGTGACGCCGGGGAGAAAATCCAGTTCAAAGCTGAGGCGAATCTGACGAAGCTCATCGACTCGGTGGTCGACCGTCTGAAGGAGGGGCTGGCCCGCCGACATCTGAAGGAGGCGCTCGACTCCGCGCTCGGACAGGGCAGCCTCAACGTCGTCGTCGGGCCGGAGGAGCCACACAGGATCGACGACGTGGCCGACGAGGCACACCTCTGTGTGATGAACTTCGACACAGTCAGCGTCCGGAATCCGAACGATGTTCCAGAGGTCATTCAGACACTCTACGAGAACCACGCCTCGTCGAGCGGCGGACAGTTCTCACCGCGGGTCTACAAGAACAACCTTGTGTTCCTCGTCGCCACCAAGGACGCCGTCCGAGATGCCGAACGGACGGCACAGCGAGTGGCCGCAATCAAGCACATCCAGAACAACCTTGGCGACGAGTTCGATTTGAACGACACCCAGCAGGACAAACTTCACGAGCGACTCGACAAGGCGAAGGGTACGCTCGACCAAGACATCAAGAAGACGTACGCGCACCTGTACTACCCCAGCTCGGACGGACTCACTCACCGGCGGATTACCACAGACACCACTATCCATCAGGCGGTCATCGACAAACTGGACGAGGCCGGGAAAATAATCCCCGAGGGTGAAGGCGCGTACGGCGTCGATTGGTTCAAGAAGACCCTCTGGAACAAGGGCGCGGACTCGATGACGACCCGGGGGCTGGAGGAACAGTTCGGCAAGCGCCGCGACGCGGAAATCCTGCTCTCGCCGATTCCGCTCCGGAAGACCATCGCTCGTATGGTCTCCGAGGATGGCTACGCCTACTGGGACGGCGAGACCAACGAGGGGTACTACACTGAGGGTGAGACCCTCCACAGCCATAGCAACGACCTCGACGATGCGACCAACCTCGAAGCAGGACTTGACTACCGGGACGTGAAGTTGGCCAAGTCCCACCGGGTGTACACCTCCATCGAGAAACTCGTTGACGAAGTCGAAATCGACTGGGACACGACCATCACCTGTCCCGACTGCGGACAGACGTTCGAGTCGCAAGAGGCGCACGACAATCACGACTGTGGTATCGTCGACATCGAATGTGATGAGTGTGGCCGGATGTTCGGAAGCCAGTCAGCGTATCAGAATCATCTCCCGTGTGAAGATGGTCTGCTCCCCATATCGGCGAGTGCCTCGACATCGTCGCCGTACCACGTTTCCCGTGCGCTGAAGCAGATGCAGGCCGACATCGACGCTACAATCGAACGAGCGCGGTCTAAGTATCCGGGGCATCCAGACGAGATCGTAACTGTCGCAGAGGGCATCTGGATTCGAATCGAGGGAGCAGACGCGTGGAAGGGGACGTGGTTCACCGCTGACAAGGTCGGTGACTCCGACGAGTTCGCCGATCACGTCCGTATGCAATTCGAATACACGGCATACGACGAGAACGACTCGCTGGCGGAGATTGCTTACGACGGTGACCCATCGGCGTTCGCGGATCACTTCCGGTTCAACATGGAGCCGGAGGACTTTGCGACACCGGGCGGAGAGCGGGTAGCCGAAGCAGACTTTAGCATCGAGTTTGAGTTAACAGACGACCCGATGCTGTACCAGGACGCTTTCGAGGCCCTCGACGATCTGCTGGCCGTGGACAACGCGTTCACGGTGACGATGGAGACGGAGGTTGAAATACGAGCCCGCGACCAGGGGAGTTCGTAATCATGAGCAAGGGTCAGGGTTTCATCGAGGGCGAGTCGTTCGCATTCACCAGCGGTGTCTACGGCGACCGGCCGACGTTCGTTCTCACGCGGGACCGAGTCGACGACCGGGCGGAAATCACGCTGTACGAACTCGCGCCGGAGGAGATCGCCACGGCACGGCAGGAGCGGTTCGACCGGGTCCACAAGTCGACCCAGATTACGACCGTCGATCTGGGCGAGGCCATCGTCGGCGGCAAGACGCCGGCAGCCCTCGACGAAGACGACCTCGGGCACGACTGGTCGGACTGGTGTGCAATCAAAATCGCCACGCTCCGCGGGAAGCGATTCAACGAGGTGAGCTACCTCATCCAGTCGACGCTCCGGGAGGCTGGGCTGGAACCCGAAGTCGTCTGTACGGGTGCGCCGGCGAGCCTCTCGCTCC
>JAQCNR010000257.1 GCA_028274925.1 Halovenus sp. | reverse complement strand
AGACTCGCCAGCGCGACCGGCGGGTCGAATGCCGCGTCGGTCATCCCGTCACCTCGCTCAACGCCTCCTGGACTGCGCCAGCAACTCGTTCGGCGTCGGCCCCGGTATCGAGCGTCGTGTCGGTTCTGACAACTGGACGGTCGAGTGCTGTTCCGTCGGCGTCGTCCAGCACGAACGCGTCGGCGAAGGGATAGGCCTCGGCGACGCCCGCAGTCGAGGCTTCGTAGCCCGCAGCCTTCATCAGCTTCGCCGCTGGGCCAGAGAACACTTTGTCCTCGACGAACGGCGAGACGGCGACAACGGGTGTCTCTGCCAGTGCCTCGGCGATGCCGTCGACGGCGAGCATCGGGCCGATGCTTGTGATGGGGTTGGAGGGACCGAGCACGACTGGCTCGGACAACGCCTCGCGGACGGCAGGTGTGGCCGTGGCTGTCTCCCCGCCGCGGAACTCGACATCTTCGATTGTTGGCTCGGCGTTGCGGGCGACCCAGAACTCTTGGAAGTGCATCCGACCCTCCGGCGTGTGGATCAGCGTCGCAACCGGGTCGTCGCTCATCGGAAGCAGTCGCCACGGAACGTCGAAGGCTGCGGCGAGTGTCTCGGTCACCTCGGTAAGCGTGTGGCCTTCGTCGAGGAGCCCGGTGCGGGTGAGATGGACCGCCCGGTCACGGTCGCCGATATGCATGAACTCCGCGACTGCCGAAAAGCGCCGCCAGCGCGCAATCTCCCGGCCGGATGTCTGTGCCGCGTCGTCGAGATACCGTGGCCCGGAGGCCAGCCCCGCCGCCTCAGCTATGTCCTGCAGGTGGCCGTGTGTCTCGGCGGTATCGTCGGCAATCCCCCACCACATCTCACGGTCGAGTTCGTCGCCGCCGAGAAAGAGCACGGTATCGAGGTCCGGACAGACGAGAAACCCGCCGAGTTCGATGTCGTCGCCGGTGTTGGCGACGACTGTCGTCTCTCGAGGGGCAAACTCTTCACCGGCCCCCGCGAGGAGTTTCGGCGTGCCCGTCCCGCCGGAGAGAAAGGTAACCATAGACTCAGTTGGTGCCTGTGGGTGAGAAAACTTGCGACACCGAGACTCAGAAGTCAGTCAACTGTGCCTGGACGCCGGAAACGAGTTTTGACTTTCGTCGTAAGTCACCCAGCGAAACCGGGAGTTCGCCGGCCAGCCCGTGGATTGCGCCGTGGAACGTCTCCGCAACCGCTGGCTGACTCTCCTCGAAAGCGTGGCGGACGCCCTCGCGAATCTGCCAGACCCCGACGGGTGCCCAGTAGGCGTCGCTGGCGTGACGAATGACCAGACAGGTTGCCTGACGGTCGATCTCGTCGAGATATTCGAGCACACCCAGTCGGGTGGCGTAGTACGCGCCGGAGGTTTCGTCGACGTAGTTGTCTCGGCCGCCGTACCCCTCGTTGTCGGCAGCCATGTAGTACTGCCCGCCCTCGTCGGGATTCCAGATGCTGCCCGGTGCTTTGAGTTCGACCAACTCGAACTCCCAGTTGCCCGGCGCGAGGATAATCCAGTAGTCGTTTGCCATGTACTCGTTGTACCAAACCTGCACCTCGTCGACGCTCGGCGCGTTGCGAATCGACCCGCGCAGGTACTGCCCGACTGTGTCGTCGACGGCGGTAATCGACCAGCGAGTGGGAACCAGTCTGCGGTTCTGTCCCTGTCCGAGCGCGCCCGCCGAGAGAATCGTGTTGATGTCGTAGACGTCGAACCCGCGGCGGTAGAGGTAGGTCATCGCACCGTCGGCCTGCCAGTCGTCATCTTCGAGTGTCTTCTCGACGGCGCGGGGCACAGAGGGATTCTCCGCGAGCGTCGCGTCGGTGGCGCGGGCCCGCGGCCCTGTCGGTGTCGAGATATCGTCGAGCGAGAGGTCTAGGTCTGGGTTCCCGTCGAGGCCGAGTTCCACGTCGACGGGATTGTCGGCAATTGCGACCTCTCGCTGGACCCCGACGAAGCCATCCCAGACATCTTCGACGTTCACTCGCGTCGAGTGCGTGGAGTTCAGTAGACCGGTCCGGCGCTGGAGCACCTCCTCGACGCCCAATCCCTGCTGGTACCACTCGCCACTGGTGGCAAACTCAGCGGCGTCGGCCTCGCGGTCCATCGGCGAGAGCACGCCTGTCGAAATGTTGGGATAGTTCGACCGCCCGACGAAGATTTCGGGTGCGGTCGACCCGAACAGCGAGTCGCCCTGGACGACGCTCTCGAACTGACGCTCGACATCGTCGAGATGGTCAGTGATTTCGTAGGATTTCTCGCGAGCGAGTCGCCGTCGCTCGGCAGCCTCGTCGCGCTTGAAATCCTCCATGAACTCGTCCAGACGCATTGACTTGCCGTTGGGCACAGTCGGGTATCAATGTGTCTGTCAGGGTTGCGAACAGGTGACCCGGACGGCCTCCGACGCGGTGGGTCACGCACCCGCAAACCGCGCCGGAACACAACTCAGCGCATGCGGTGCGCTGGTCCGGCGTTCGGATAAAAACGTTAGCTGTGGATGCCCATCGCCTCGATCTGCTCCTGGTACCGGTTGCGGATCGTGACTTCGGTTACCTGTGCCACGTCCGCAACCTCGCGCTGGGTCTTTTTCTCGTTGCAGAGCAGTGACGCAGCGTAGATTGCGGCCGCAGCGTAGCCGGTCGGAGACTTGCCCGAGAGCAGTCCCTTTTCGGCTGTCGTTTCGATGATTTCGTTTGCTTTTGTCTGTACCTCCTCCGACAGTTCGAGTTCCGAGCAGAAGCGCGGAACGTACTTTTTCGGGTCGACTGGCTCCATCTCCAGGCCGAGTTCCTGAGAGATGTACCGATAGGTACGGCCAATCTCTTTGCGTTCGACCCGAGAGACCTCCGAAATCTCTTCGAGACTCCGTGGGATTCCCTCCTTTCGGCAGGCGGCGTACAGCGCACTCGTTGCGACCCCTTCGATCGAACGCCCCCGGATGAGGTCTTCGTTGAGTGCCCGTCGGTAGATCACGCTTGCAACCTCCCGAACCGAGCGTGGCACGCCCAGTGCGCTTGCCATCCGGTCGATCTCAGACAGGGCGAACTGCAGATTTCGCTCGCCCGCGTCTTTCGTCCGGATGCGCTCCTGCCACTTGCGAAGCCGATGCATCTGGCTTCGCTTTTTGGAGGAAATCGAGCGCCCGTAAGCGTCCTTATCTTTCCAGTCGATAGTGGTTGTCAGCCCCTTGTCGTGCATCGTCTGTGTCGTCGGCGCGCCGACACGCGACTTCTCTTGGCGTTCCTGATGGTTGAACGCACGCCACTCCGGACCGGGGTCGATGTTCCCCTCCTCAACGACCAGACCGCAGTCGTTACAGATGAGTTCGCCCCGGTCGGAGCTTTTGATCAGGTTATCTGACCCACACTCCGAACACTCGCGGACCCCCTCCTCTTTCTCTTTGTTGTTTGTAGACTCGCGCTCGCGCTCCCGCTGGCGGCTAGACCGTGTCATCGCATTTTTATAGTAGTAAGATACTCGTACTTAAACCCTTGGCAAGAATTTTGTGGCCAAGCCTCGGTTGGAATTGAGAGTCGGCATAAATCCAGAGTTTAAACCCAGATACGTACAACGACCCGAAACGGATAATCTTGTCGGGGCCTGCAGTTTCGAGAGATGCCAGTATTGAACTGCGATGTTGAGCAAGCGCGCGAGCAACTAGAGGCCGCAGGTGTCGAGGTGTCTGCGGGCAATACGGACCACGAGCGCTGGCGCGCAAGCTACGAAGGCGCGACAGCGGTCGCTTACGACGACAAAATCGTTATTCAGGGAGGCGACCCCGGGCGACTACAGGCGCTACTCGAGGGGGGCGACGGCGGGCGCGCGCACGTCTACTTCGATGGGGCCTGCCGGGGAAATCCCGGCGAGGCCGCAGTCGGGTGGGTCATCGTCACTGACGGCGGCATCGTGACCGAGGGCGGCGAGCGCGTCGGACGGATGACCAACAACGCCGCCGAGTACGAGGCGCTGCTCAAGGGGTTAGAACTGGCCGCCGAGTACGGCTTCGAGGAGGTCGAGATTCGCGGCGACTCCGAACTTATCGTCAAGCAGGTCCGCGGCGAGTACGACACTAACGACCCCGACCTGCGGGAGTACCGCGTCCGGGTGCGGGAGCTGTTGACGGAGTTTTCGGAGTGGTCGGTTTCGCACGTACCGCGAGACATAAACGAGCGAGCCGATAAACTGGCAAACGAGGCGTTCGAGGATGGCTAAACACACCGACGAGTCTGAGACTGAGAGCGACGACCAACCCCTCCCAGACGGGGTCGTGGATGAAGCCGAGCGACTAACGCGACTGGCCCGGGACGCAATCGACGAAGAGGAGGCCGCCGCTTACCGCGAGGCGCGCGCGGACTTGCTCGCCGACCACGACTATATCGCCCGGATTCGAGATGAAGACGACACGCTCGTCGTCCATCCCGAAGAGTGGGTCGAGGATGGCACTGTCTACCCGGAGCGCATCGACGACATCGACCGCGGCGTCGAGCGACCACTCTCCGGGGCGGGCGACCCCGACGACTGGGAGGACGTACGCGAACACAACGAAGCCATCGTCGAGGCTGTCGACGCAGAGTACGACAGCACCCACGCCGCGAACGCGCAGGCGCTCGCTGAGTTCATGAACAACCACTACGCCAAGCCCATCGAGCAGGCCACAGACGCAGAGCTGACGGAGTTTCTGGAAGAGTATTACCCAAGAAATGTGTGGCCGACCGACGATCAAAAAGCCGTCGTCGAAGAGTCGGTTGCGGTCGTCGAAGACGTTATTCAGCGTCGTTGACGAGCGATTCGATGTCTGCTTTGCGGTCTTCGTTGGTGATGATCTTGCCGAACGTCCAGTCGAGCTGGTCGAGGACGGCCTCGTAGCCATCGTCAGTCAGTGCGTACTGGTTCGTTCGTTTGTCGAGTTCACTCTTTTCGACGAGGTCCATATCGACGAGTTCGTCGAGATTCGGGTAGAGTCGACCGTGGTTTACTTCCGAGTCGTAGTAGGTTTCCAGCTCCCGCTTGATCGCAAGACCGTACCGTGGTTCTTCGGCGAGAATTGTGAGGATGTTCTGCTGGAATGCCGTAAGTTCGCGTGCGATGCCTGGCGTGTCAGGAATTGCTTGTGCCTCTGACATACTTGACTGGATGTCATCTATCTACTTAACGCTTGTTAATTCCTATTATCGTTGTCACGAGAAGATCGATATACGGGAAGCGGTTACACTGGTGTAACTACCTCGAATCGTACATGTTCTGCTAGGGGGAGCAAGCTGACCCGAACGCTGTGCCTACTGCGTCGGTAGGGAGATAGACCGAAAGTAGTTTTTGGCCAAAAAATCAGATACGATAATGATGGCAAATCTCTGGGAAGACCTAGAAACCGGACCGAACCCGCCAGAAGAGATCTACGCAGTCGTTGAATGTCTCAAAGGTGAGCGCAACAAGTACGAGTACGACAAGGAGATTCCGGGCGTGATGCTGGACCGCGTGCTGCACTCGAACGTCCACTACCCCTCGGACTACGGCTTCATCCCACAGTCGTACTACGACGACGAGGACCCCTTCGACGTGCTCGTGCTCGTCGAGGACCAGACGTTCCCCGGCTGTGTCATCGAGGCGCGCCCGGTCGCGATGATGAAGATGGACGACGACGGCGAGCAGGACGACAAAGTCATCGCGGTGCCAATCGAGGACCCACGCTACGACCACATCCAGGACCTCGAAGACATCCCACAGCAGACGCTGGACGAGATTGACGAGTTCTTCCAGACCTACAAGAACCTCGAAGAGGGCAAAGAAGTCGAAACGCTGGGCTGGGAGGACAAGGCAGCCGCGAAGGACGCCATCGAGCACGCGATGGGTCTTTACGAGGAGCAGTTCGCCTGATACAA
>JAQCNR010000284.1 GCA_028274925.1 Halovenus sp. | reverse complement strand
GGAGCTGGTCGGCGAGCTCGAGATACCCAACTGCCAACGCCTCGAAGGCATCGCGCCGAGTTTGCTTCGCTTTGACCACAGCCTGCTTCTCTGTAAGGTCTGCTTCCAGGTCCTCGAGAGCCGTCAAGTCCTCGTCAGTGTCTCTCTCTCTGGCGTCTGTGGCGATTGGGAGCTGGCGACGCCACTTTGATCGTTCAATTGGGCACGCACATCGGCTAGTTCCTCGTCGATTTCAGACAGCAGCGAGGACGCTTCTTCCTCGAGGGTCTCGACTCGTCCGTGAAGCAGTCGCGCCTGTGTCTGGCAATACTCTACCAGTTCTGCAACAGTGACTGCACCGCCGGTATCGCCCATGGCAAACGTTTCGTTACCCACAGGGAAGCCAGTTCTTCTACGGTCTGGGACCCATTCAACCGTCGCTTTCGAACAATGCAGGTGTGGTGAGGGTTTTACCGTGACCGTAGTCGGCCTAATTGACGCCGTAGCGCCTCATCTGAGAGTGGTAGCTGATGTGTCTGTGTCTCCTGTCCGAGGTAGGTGCGCGTGCCTTCGATATCCCCATCGTGAGACCGTTGCTGGCCCAGCGCCCAGACGTAGAGGGCGATCTGTGAGTTGTGCCGTTGGTGCATCGTGTCGTCAGGCATCGTGAGGATGATTTTGAGATCGTCGACGTGCCACGTTCCATCCGGGGCCACGGAGACGATATCGACGTGATTCTGTGTCTCTATGGTGGTCCCTCCGATGTCGATGAGAGCGTCGACTGCCTCTTCGATAAAGATGGGGTCACTCTCCCGGAGCCGGGTCCACGTCTCGGTTCTTGCGAACTGCGGGCAGAGGGTGTCGCTCACAAACTTCTCGATAGCCTCCAGCTCGACTGCTCCCACAGTGCCAGCACGACGAGCGAGACTCACGTCGAGGGCTTCCTGCAGTGGGCCTGTACAACGTCGAAGTGTCTCAGTCGTCACGTCTTCTCTGATTGCCGTGGTTAACACGTCGTGTGCGATCGTTCCCAGGCAATCTGGGCCGACGGCATCGAAGGGTAACTCGAGGGTCTCATCGGGTTCCGCTCGCTCTGTGTGCAGCGCTCGCCCTTGCAGATACGGGAGCCAGTAGCGGTCGAACTCGGCCGCCAGCGGAGCGAGGATACTGCCGCTGATGAACCGCGGTGTCCGTCGCGTCTGTACCGGCGCCGCCGGGGCCGCTGCTCGTGGCACCGGTCGGGACGGGGGTCTCACAGTCGGCGGATCGAGCGGGACATCGTTGACACCGACTGTAATGGTCGTTTCGCCGTCGGCACGCTGTACTCGTCGCTCGCAGGTCCCTTGGGGCGGTGCCCGCTCCAGTTCGAGGGCTTGGTGGAGCGTCCCGACCCAACTGTTCCGGGGCGCTTGTGCGCCGCCCGCTCGCTCCCGTGGCAGTGATAGGACGAGATGATTACGCGCCCGGGTCATCGCGACATAGAGGAGACGCCAGTTGTCTGCCCTGTGGGCGGCCCCCGCCGCAC
The DNA here is from genome assembly GCA_028274925.1 of Halovenus sp. Lineage (GTDB taxonomy): Archaea > Halobacteriota > Halobacteria > Halobacteriales > Haloarculaceae > Halovenus. The sequence goes on along the minus strand of JAQCNR010000284.1, from coordinate 6,795 downwards.
GGAGCGACGGGGCGCCGGCGAGGTGGTCGTCGACCCACCGGTTCGAAGTCCACCGAAGTGGCGTCGACTCGGATCGACCTCCCTGTCCAGTCCGCTCGACCTGTATCCTGGCCTCTGTCTCGGGGGGTGCCAGTGCGAGCGTTTGGCCATGGGCTATGAACGTCTGGCCGTGCGGGCCGAAGGCGCCGACTGGCTTGCTCAAATCCGCCAGACAGACAGTACTGGCCTCGTCACCCTTCATATTGTAAATCGTCCGGAAGACAACATCGTAGTCTGACGTGTTCAGTGCCGGAACCGGAGGGCCGTTCTTCGGCTCGCGACGATACTCATTGAACACAGCCGAGAGATCCTCGATTGTGTAGCGGTCGGTGCCTTCCCACTCGCCGACGTGGTCCAGTAGCGCGTCGGTGATTGCGAGACAGCGCTCGTTGTCCTCGACGAGTTCCAGCGGGTCAGTCGCTAGTTCGAGTGTCTCGATGATGTCTTCCAGAACGAGCGCGCCGGGGTCGCTCGCGTGTCGGGCTTGTCGGGTTGCGAGAGCGCGAAGCCCGTCGATGAACGCTCTAACGGGGGGCGAAAAGGCGTTCTCATCTGGGACCGCTTCGAGCTGATAGCCATGCTTTGCGAACGTCTCCTGTGGGGAGTTCTCGAGAGGGCTGTCCTCCGGCGGCGTCGCTCGTAGAAACGCACAGGCCTCGTCGTCGAACAGGGCCCGCGTCCGTTCCGGATCGAACGGGTCGACAAGCCAGTCGACGACCGCACAGACGAGTTCGACGAGTGGCGTCGCGAACAGCTGTTGGCTCGCGTTAGCGACGCTGAGGCCGCGGTCCTGCAACTTTCTTTCGAGCGTGTCCATATTCGACCGGCGGGCAAACAGGACAGTAACTGCTTCAGACGACTCCTGGCCGGCGAACTCGCCTGTCGCGATGGCGCTGTGGAGGTACGTTGCGAGGGTATCGGCTTCACCGGTCTCGAACCACTGCTCACTTCCAGGGACGCCGTTAGCGTGATACCCCGCTACTTGCACTGAGGGCGTTTCACTCGCGTCTCGGTCCGTGGTTACGAGCTGGTAGTCCGTATCCAGTGTCTCGACAGCGCCTCGTTCAGGATCGGTGAAAACGTCGCTAAACACCGTGTCGACGGCGGCGGTGATGTCCGGCCGCATCCGGTAGGTTTTCGCCGCCTGTTCTCGCTTGTGTACGGTCCAGTCTCTGTGGAAGTACCGCCCAGTCTCGAAGGCCTGTGCGAACAGGGCGGGCTGAGCGTTGCGCCACCCGTAGATACACTGGTTCGTGTCACCAGCGAGTAGGACACGGGCGTCGTCTGGCACTAGCGCTGCGAGAGCGTCGTGTTGAACGACAGAGATATCTTGTGCTTCGTCGATCACCAGCGTATCGAAGTGCCTCGCATGCCGTTGGCGGGCGCGTTCGCGGATCTCCTCGTTGATCGCGTGATCGGTAGCGGGTCGCCACTCGCTATCAGTACCGAAGAACGCGGCAATCCAGTAGGCCACGTCCCCGTGGGCCACGACACCGCGGTCGCGGCAGATGCTGTCGTAGACGCGTTCGTAGGCTGTGACGAGCGAGGTGAACGCCGTGATACAGCTCTTCCATTGCTCGTAACACTCCTGATCGCGGCGAACTGTCGCTTCAGGCGTCTCGGCCGGCTCGAACGTATCGGCCGCGGCCTCGTTGTAACTCCGTCTGATGTCGTCCCGAATCTCGGTGAGTGTAGAGGGCGGCCCGTCCGGGTACACATCGTCGACGGTGTCCGTGAGTTGGTCGGAAAAAGCATCTTCCGAGAGCCGTCGGTCACGTTTTGCTTTGCGGCCTGCTTCCAGCAGGTCGTCGACTTGGGTCGAATCGCCGTCGGCGTACGCGCCTTTCAGCCGCTCGAACAGCGGTGCATACTCGGAATTCTCGCGCAACCCTTCGAGACAGTCACGCCGGAGCGAGGCAAGCAAGGCTTCGTTCCCGACGGTGGGCATCTCGTCGAACCCGACCTCCGTCGCAACATCTTCGAACACCGACCGAAGGACGCTGTCGATGGTCCCGATATAGTCTGACTGTCGGAGGCCGCGCTGGAGCCTGTTGGCCGTCGCGTCGTCGAGTGACCGTTCAGTCGGCACCGTTTCGTCGGCGAACGCAGTGAGAACTGTATCCAGTCCGGGTTCGATACTCGCGGCATCGTCGCGGGAAAACGAGACCACAGCGAGGCGGTCCTCGGGATGGGGTGTGCCGGCGTGCGCCCCGGCACACAGTACTTCGGCCGCGATTCGCTCCGCTGTCGTCGACTTCCCGAAGCCGGCGGTACACGAAAGCACGAACAGGCCGGTCTCGTGGTCGAGGACCGCCTCACGGATTCGAGCCTGTGCCCCCTCCAACTGTGGTATCCGCTCACTCATCGGCGACACCCCCCGATAGCCAGACTCCACCGCTGTGAGGCGGTGAGACCGATTGTCCCACCGTCACTGCCGATCACCCACGTGAGAGTCCGATTCAGGCGCTGCCCCGGGTAACGGTGCTGGCACGCCGCCGGACTCACTGCAGAGCCGGCGTCTCGCATCGTCCCCCAGTAGCGTCGGGTCCAGTGTGTCGAGCAGGGGAGACCGCTGGTAGCTCACGCCGTCGACATCTTCACGGAATCGGGTCACAACGAGGTGGTCCGACGCCGTCCGAACCATATCGGCGAAGTGGTCGTACTCTCTGTCTTCGGTCCACGCCCCACGAACGCCGAGCCGACGCGCCGGTGGGGCGTCTCCTGCGACGACGGCTGCCCGGAACTCGGCCGGAAACGCCCCGTGGGTTCGCTGTGGCCACACGCCGTCGACGAGCCCGAGTGCAATGACATACAGATACGACCGCAGCCAGGTGTCTGTCGCGTCGAGCACGTCGATTCGCTCTGCGTTCTTGTGCTCTCGCCGCCCGGGTCGTACCGTTGCGAGGGCGTCGAGCACGTCTCGGACACCCCCCCATGAAGGACTCACAGATCCCTGTTCGAGCCAGTCGTCATATTTCGCCCCCGTCTCGCGAATCAGGTGGTCTCCGTCCGTCTTCCCTGCCACACGTTCGACTGCACGGGCCGTTCGTGAGACGTCGGTGTAGTCTGGACCGTCGTTCGAAACTACCGACGGGAGGACGTTCCGGTCAAACGCGTCGATCAGTGGCGTCAAGACACCGGAGACATCCTCAGAGTCGGGACGCGTCGGCTGGTTCTGACACCAGTTCAGGAAAGCAACCAGATGCCGAATCGGTGCGGTGGTGTCACCACTCTTTTCTCGAATATGCTCCAGCCATGATGCGACCGACCTCGCCTCACCGTCCGCCAACTGTCGACGCAGGGCGCTCAGATCCGCGGCCGACAACGGCGTATCGATGGATCCACTCGGTGGCGTCCAGTGTACGGTCAACGGGCGGAACAGCTGGTCGATGTCAACTGTGCCCTCGCCCAATGTGTCGAGTAACTCACACGTGGTCACGGCGAGTCGGTACGGGAGCGTGCGTTTCAGTTCCAGCTGGGACCACACCGAGAGATGACGGCCGTACACCGACATCGCTCGCGTTAGCGGTCGCTCGTACTCGTCGGCATCGCGAGCGACGAGTGCGATGTCCCTAGCCGTGTTTCCGCTGGTGAGGAGCCCATCGACCAGTGCAGCGACCGCCCGGCACTCCTCGTGTCTTGTCGCGGCGGGTAGTTCTGTGACGGGGCAGGTCGGCGTTTGGATGTCCCACTGGGTGTTCGATGGTGATGAGCTATCTCTCCCGGCCGACACGCCAACTCGGCTGTCGAGTCGCTCGCGAATCCTGGGACCGGTCCCGGCCCGGAGATACAGCGATACGTCGACACCGGCCGACACCGACAGCGCATCGAGGAAATCCAGTACCGGTGTTCCGAGGGTACTGATCCCCGCAACAGCGACGCGCTCGATATGTCCGTATGCATCTGTCCAGGCCGCGCCATCTGTCTCACGGATTTTCCGCGCGGCTTTGTCGAAGAGCGCACCTTCGGAGATGATGTCGTCGGCACCCTCTCTCAGTGCGGTATCGAGTGCTTGGACCCCCGATATGAGTGCGCGTGTGTCGGCCGCTGCGACTGCTGACAAGCCCTCGGCGACAGTTCGGGCTGCATCGAGGCGGTCCGTATCAGTGCCCGCGATGAGCCGCAGTTCCTGTCGTGCGACCTCAATCTGCTCTGTGGCCGTTGTGAGGTCTGTCCCGAACACCGGTTTCAGCTCGTCGTAAGTGCCTGTGCTCTCGCTCAGTATCGCCTCTAGTCTACGGGTTCGGTCGAGTCGGTCCAACACGCTGGGCGCGCTGTCGGACTGTGTCGCGATGACCGTCCGCGCCACGTCGACGGGCGTTCGGAGTGCCAGTGAGGACCGTGGTTGACTCCGCCGGGCGAGTGCCACTTTCAGATTTCGCTTGTGTAGCTGTTCCGGCGTCATCACGATATCCGTCGCTCGCTCGGCCCGTTCGGCCCGACGGTATACCGCTCGTTCGTTGGCGATCTGGACCGACCCAACGCGCGAGATATTCCGTGGCGCGTTCTTTGTGGCGGTATTGTCCGTCACGTGTCTTTGGGCCGATTCTCACCGTGGGGATAAATCGAATCGCCACAGAGTGAAAGTTAAACTGGGCACGGGAGCGTACTTCCCGCCCTCACCGCTGCGACCCTTTCACTTGTGTTAGGACTCTCGAAGGAGGTCACAACGGTTGCTCTGCGTGCTTCTGTCCGGTGGTGTGCTTCCCGGCGGTGTGGCGGTCGCTCGAAGTGACCACGATTGCTGCTCACTCATTTCGACTCCCGCCGTTTCCGGTACGAGTAACTGGGTCGCTATCTCTGTGGAATTTTTGAGAGTTTGCGTTTCCACGGGTAGCGCAATTTTGATTATGAACTAACTATTTCTCACAGGTGGTTGTAGACAGACATACAACCAAACTGTGTAAAATTGTGTGTCACAACGGCCGTATACTGGTAAACCGTATGCCGCTATATAGAAATGCTGCTTTGCCGGCCGCGTAGTGTACGTTTGCGCAAGATAGCTAGCGGCAGGTCGGAGCTTGCAACCGATTCAGTATTCGCCGAGAGTTATTGTCCTCAGTTGCTGTGCAAATTAGCGCCCGTAGCCCCACTCTTCAAGAATGTCCGTAACGTCGTCGATTCGCTGCAGTCCCACGATGATCGCTGCTTCCCGGAGGTCGGCCTTCTTGACCGTCTCCCCCAGTGCCGACTCGACGGTGGATTTCGCTTGGCGCTGAGTATCGAGGGTTGATTGCTGCAGATGCAACTGGACTGTTTTTTCCCGGCCATCGGTGATGCTCGATCGGTCGAAAATCCATGGGAGCTCCGATTTTGTGCTGTTACTCGTCTCCTGGGTAGCACCCAACTCCGGCTTACTTGAGGATGCGGTCGACGATTGGGTCTCGGTCATCTCTGAAGAACCCGTCGTATCGGTCTCGGTGTCACTATCGCTACTGCCGAGTGGGTCGTCGTCACTCGCACCACTCTTGAATCCAGTCATGCTGGCTCCTCCAGCGCCCCCGGCTCAGGTGGTTTCGGAGCATCGAGCCCGACTTCACTCTCCAGGAACCGAGCGATGCGATCTAATTGGGCCAGCGTCTCGATTTCGTAGTCCCGCCGGCGACTGCGGTGTTCTTGGACATACCTGAACGCCGAACACTGCTGTTTCCAGCAGCCTTCCATGAGAGACGTTCGGTCCCCAATGACTTCTGGAGTGGGGAATTCGATGTCCGCCAGCATCTCTCGTTGGTCGGCGGTATTCTTGACGCCGTTCGGGATAGCACCCAGCACACCGACATCAATGTTCAGTTGGTCAGCGAAGTTGGTGGCGAGGTCTGCTAGTCCCTCGACCGAGGCCTGTCCTTTCCACGAGGGTTCGACGGGGATGACGAGATTCCGCGTCGCGTAGATAGCGTTGTAGAGGTGGTCCGATTCAGTCGCCGGTGGGTCACAGAGGAGAACATCGTAGTGATCACCGACGCCGCCCTCACGGAGGACTCTCTGCAGCTGTGCGTAGATATTGTACGCGTCACCAAGGTCTTCAGCTTTCGATTGCTCACGTGCCAGATGGTCAGAGAGGTCCGAGAGCATGTTGTGTTCTGGGACGATATCGACGCCCTCCGCGGTGCGAATGAGGTTCTCGAAAGGCCCCCGCGGGCTGTTGACCATGTGTCGAACGAGGTTGTCGGCGCTGCTGTCGGCACGATTCGTATCAACTCCCAGCAGTCGAGAGAGGTCTCCATCTTGCGGGTCAAGGGGAACTACGAGCGGTTTGAGTCCCGCGCGAGCGTGCGCGACGGCCAGATTCGCCGTCAGCGACGTCTTGCCGACTCCGCCGGCCTCTGAGTAGACGGTATAACTCAGCATGATTACGTATGCAACTTTCTTGGATAAGAATCTTCGTCAGACAACATAGCTATCTTTGACAGCTAGGACAATTATCTAAGACAGTTATCTAAGTTTCTTAGATATGATCATTAGATATATTCTGGTAATAAGATCGGTACATAAGATCAGGGCAGAGTGTTGAGCAGTGTTATCCGATATTCCGGAGTGGAGTTCTGTGAATCGCGTTTTGGTCGTGCTTCTCGACAGAATCCTTGCTAGAAGAGAGTGCCCGAATCAGTCGGAATAGGGGACTATCGGTCACCGGGCAACGCCGAATGGAAGCATCTCAGGCTAACACTGAATTAACCCCGCCACCCTGTTGACTCACCGGGACTACTACGGACTGGCCTGAAACTCGCCGTGTTTCATCCCGAAGAAGAACGCGAT
>JAQCNR010000252.1 GCA_028274925.1 Halovenus sp. | reverse complement strand
GAACGGATTCGCAGGCTGAGCAACACGGCAGCAGGACTCACTCTCGCCGAGTTCTGCCCATCTATATACCGCTGCCGGCCCAGAAAACAACAGAGAAATGGGGACTGAAAAGAGCGCCTGGGAACGGCTGGATGACAAACTCAAATATCTGGCTCCAGTCTTCCTGTTGCTGCTGGTCGTCTATCTGTACTCGTCGCTTGTCTCACCCCTCCTCTCGAAACAGACCCTGCAGTACGTCGAAGTCGCTCTTATCGCGTACTTCGTCTTCGAGCTGGTCGTCAAGTACATTATCTCGGACAACTACAGACAGTTTCTCCACGACTACTGGTTCGACATCGTGCTGCTCGTGCCGTTTTTCAAATCGCTCAGACTGCTCGGGGCCGCCGGGAAACTGTTCAAATCGATCAAGGCACTGAAGAGCCTGAAATACATCCAGAAGGCTGTCAAGATACCGAAGATGGTTAAAAAGACACTCTCTCCGGAGAAATCCGACGCTGAGACCGACAGTGAAAAAGAGTAATTGCTCACGGCGAATCAAGACGGCTTGATCTCCATTCCACGGCTGGACGGTGTCGCTGCTGGAGACGGCCGCGGAAATATATCGCAGAAGCTCGTTGTACGACCATGTCATTCGAGGAGAGCATTCGTGAGTATTATGCTGCGCTCCGCGCTGGCGACCCGCTCGGTGAGTTCTTTGCCGACGATGACTCCGTGGTGAAGTTTGGTATTTCGGACCGCCTCGCCGGCGGAAGCGCAATTCGAGACGGACTCAGAACACAGACAAAACGGACCACCGACTGGGTCGTCGACAGTCAGAATCTCATCGTATACGATGGCGGTGAGTACGCGGCGTTCAGCGACGAGGTTCGACTCGCGTGGACCGACACGGTCGAAGATGAGCGCTACGAGTTCGACACACGGTGGAGCGGGACGCTTGAACGGAGAGCCGACGAGTCCGCAAGCGCGGAGAGGCCAGTGTTTGTGGGAATGCACGTCAGCACGGCACGTGCGTTTCGCTGAACTCCCGTGACCGGATGAACGACGTGGCTTTTTTATCTGGCCGTTCGTCGGACCGGGCGTGACACTCACGCTTCCAGACCCGGAGCCGGGCACGGTCGTTCGAGACACAATCGAGGTCATCGGCCAACTCCCGACCGGCGAACCAGAGACGCTCCCCTGTATCGTCGTCAACGGAGTTGAAGATGGGCCGACACTGTGGGTGACTGGCTCCATCCATGGCAATGAGGTGACCGGTCTCGCTGTCTGCCAGGATATCGTCCACGACGGCCTCGCGGACCACCTCGCGGGCCGTCTCGTCTCGATTTCGAACCTCAACCCAGCAGGGTTGCGGCGCAACTGGCGACAGTCTTACTACAACAACGACGACCCGAACCGGAAGTTCCCGGACGTGGAGTACGTCACGCAGAATGCCGACCCCGGCGACACTGTCGAGGGGCCGCGTCCACCCCGGCAGCAGAAGATACTCTGCCGACGACTGTTCGATTGTTTCAGCGAGGACGCCGACGCACTGCTGGACATGCACACCGCAAGCGCCGGCGCTCACCCGTTCGTCATCCGCGACAGAGTGCTGTACGGCCGTGGCCTCCGTGACGAGAGCGAGGCACGAGAACTGGCCGCCGACCTCGAAGCGTTTGCGGAGGCGTTCGGCCTCCCGGTCGTCTTCGAGTACGCTGTCGAGGAGTATCTCGACCAATCACTGCAGTGTTCGACCAGCGGGAGCGCGCTCAACCAGGCCGGTATCCCCGCTGTCACGGTCGAACTCGGCCAGCACCACGTCGTCGAAGAGGAGTGGCGTCGTCAGGGCGTCGCCGGCACCTACCGCGTGATGGAACACCTCGGGATGGTCGACGACGCCGCCGCTGTGGCACCCGACAATCTTGGGGAGTTCCCAGCGCCCGTCGGCCCGCCGCTGTCGGGACAGGTCCGCCGGTACGTCGGCCCGCACGCACCATCGACAAACGGCGGTATCGTCCGCCACGAGGTGGCCGCTGGCGACGTTGTCGAGGCAGGCGATGTCGTCGCACGTGTCGTCCCGTTGGACGGCAACCCCGAACAGGCGGTTGAACTGGCCATCGACCACGACGGCTGGGTCACGCATCGATATCCTGGCGCGACAGCCTACGAGAACGCGCCGGTAGCCTCCTTCGCCGTCGAGGATGACGGCGATGTGGTCGGGACACCTGAGGACGACTGAGAGGGGAAAGAACTGTCCCGTGAAAATAATTTTCAACATCGCGCAAATAATGGGAATGTATGTCTCAGTTCACTGCACCTGCAGTCGGTGGACGGTCGGAGGCAACGGC
>JAQCNR010000246.1 GCA_028274925.1 Halovenus sp. | reverse complement strand
AGTTCGCTGTCGTCTGCTCGTAGCGCTGTTTCAGCCCCGTCACCAGTCGGTCGATTGGCGGTCGAAAGCCAAGCCGCTGGGTCAGCATCGCAACTGGCAGCAGTAGGATGCCAGCCAGCAGCGTGAATTGGTACACGACGAGTAGCGCGAATCTGTGGAGTCGTTCCATTTTCCGTATCTCTTTGGGGCCGACACACACGTATAAGTCTTTGGGCGCTGTTGAACGGGATAAATCGGCCGCAGTCTCGTGGTTTTGTCCGAGTGGGGTTCCCAGTGAGTAAGGCTGGGCTACAGTCTTGGAGTGTCACGTAATCGAAGCATACCACAGGGCCGACATCGTCATAAGTTATGACAATTATTGCAATGCGGTGCGCCGTGATTCTGACAGCGGAAGGAAATCAAAAAAGACGAGTAGGGTGGGCGCCACAGTACGTGTATGAACTACCGTGTCTGGCTGGAAGCCGCTTGGTTGGTCCACGATGTAGACAACGTTGACGACGCAATCGGTGTGGCCGTCAGCGAAGCAGGGAAACGATTGAACGAAAAAGACATGGACTACGTCGAAGTCGAGGTAGGACTGACGGACTGTCCGGCCTGTGCGGAGCCGTTTGACTCGGCTTTCATCGCCGCCGACACCTCCCTCGTTGGTCTCCAACTGGAAATGAAGGTGTTCAACGCCGAGAGCACGGAACACGCCCAGCGAATCGCGAAAAGTGACATCGGCGGCGCGCTCCGGGATGTCCCGCTGAAAGTCGTCGCCACCGAGGAGTTCGCGGACGACGAAGCCGAAGCAAGCAACTAACCTCGGGGCGCTGCCGGTGCTTTTATATATTACTACTGGTTATTGTCGGGTATGGACTTACCGACGCCGGAAGACCTCCGGGAGCGGCGAAATGAGCTGGGATTGACCCAGAGTGACCTCGCCGAGCGAGCGGATGTCTCGCAGCCACTGATCGCTCGAATCGAGGGCGGCGATGTCGACCCTCGACTCTCGACACTTCGCCGGATTGTCAACGCCCTGCAGGAGGCCGAGGGTGGGTTGTTGCACGCCCGCGAACTGATGCACTCGCCGGTCGTCAGCGTCGAACCAGACGAGAGCGTGCGTGAGACGACCGAATTGATGGACACGAAAGGCTACTCACAGCTCCCCGTCATTCGCGACGGCGCGCCGCTGGGACTGATCAGTATGTCCAGTATTCGCCAACAGGCCGACGAAAACGTCGGCGACCTGCCCGTTGCTGACGTGATGAGCGAGTCCACCACGACGGTCGAACCCGCCGAAACCATCGCCGATATCGAGAGTTCCCTCGACCACAACGACGCCGTACTGGTCAAAGAGGACTCAGCGATTGTCGGCATCATCACGGAAGCAGATATCGCTCGCAAGAAATCCGAAGCCAACTCCTCGGAGTAACTCACCCCATCGACGGCAGCGTAAACTCGTGTTCTTGGACGTCGCCGTCGGCGCTTCGACCCAGTGCGGCGATTCGGTCCGGCGTCTCGACGAGGACGGCCTCACCGCCGTCGGCCCGCCGGTTGTTTCTGATGACGTTCTGGCAGATGACGTTGCCCCGACGGACTGGACTGTCCTGACGCGTGTGGCCAACAATCTGCGGCGGTGCGTCCTCGGGCATGAACTCGAAGTCGAGCCACGCGATTCCAGCCTCGGGGCCCCGGCCAGTCTGGCCGTCGACGCCAAACACTGCGGGATACTCGACGACGAGCTGTTCCTGCCTGTCGACTTCCTCTGGGTCGCCGATGACTGGTTCGAGTGTCGACGCCCCGGCCGCGAACTTGTCGTTGATTTCACTGACCTCGTAGGGGGTTGGTCGCCCTGCGTGGGCGTACGTGACGTTGTATCCTTCGTAGGCAGCAGTCACGTGGCCCTCCTGAATCGACCGGATGAACTGCGTGCGCTGCTGGTCGCTTCGCGTCACCGAGTACCAGTCTCTCCACTCGAAGAAGTCCGGCGTGAGAATCCCCATCTCGTGGTTCCCGAAGAGGACGCGGACGTGGCCCGGCGGTGCTTGTTCGGCGAGGCGTTCGACCATCTCGACAACCTTCTCGCTGTGTGCGCCCCTGTCGACCAGGTCACCGTTGACGACGAGGACGTACTGGTCGCCGCCGGCCCAGTCGAGTGAGCGAAGGCGACCGGGTTCGACGATTGGGTCGTACTCGGGGTGGTCTGAGAGCGTCAGTAACGCGCTCCGTGCCCCCTGAATGAACCCGTGGATGTCGCTGATGCTGACGATTGTCGGATTGGCTGCTGGCAACGCCGAGACACTGTCCCGGATTGCCCCCTCAACCGGCGCTCTGTCGTGGTCGTGCAACACGGTCCTCTGACTCTTCGGCTATCGGTTTGGGGCCAGTCCACATAAATTCCGCTATTACCAGAACAAACGTACTCTACTGTTGTTATTTCACTCACTATCGCTGTCCGCCGTTTCGTTTTCGTCATCCCCACCCGCGGTTTCTTCCTCGGTGTCAGCACTATCTTCGCTCTCGGATCCAGTCTTGGTCTCTTCGTTCCCTTCGATGTCCGTGTCAGCACTCGCCTCGGTCTCATCTTCGGCGGTGTCGTCTCCGCTATCCGCACCATCGTTTCCAGCGTCCTCGCTCTCTGCTGGCGCATCTTCTGTTCCGGCCTCTCCCTCTTCGTCGTCAGCCTCGTCCTCCTCCGCTCCGGTCTCGCCGGGCGCGACACCCCACTCTTCGGGAGATTCCTCGTCTGCAGAGTCAGCCTCAACGTCGTCGACTGATTCGTCTTCGCTGTCCGCCTGTGCTGTGTCGTCGTTACTCGCCTCAGCCTCCTCGTCAGCGTCGCCGCTGGCTGTCTCAGCCGAATCACTACCCGACTCTTCGGTTGTCTCGGCCACTCCACTCTCCTCGTCTGCAGGCTGGTCTGGCTCTCCACGAAATGCCTCGATTCGCGGTGTGCGCTCGATTCCCGCGAACACGACGAGCACATCGAGCGAGTCTGCACCCGACACGGGGAGGTCGCCGCTCCGCAAACGCTCGATTCCGACGCGGTCGGCGACCCACTCTCGCCCTCTGGAAATGGCGTCCCCGCGCAGCCACTCTGGCGGCCCGCGAAAGGCGACCAGCCCGTGCGTGGCCGCGCCCCGCGGACACTCGACGGTGAGCGTGCCGCGTGTGGCCCACCCGAGCGTTCGCTGAATCGCGACGCCGCGCTCGAAGTCCTCGGTATCATCGCCAAGTAAACTCCGTTTCAGCCCGTCGAGCAGCGACGAACTCGCGCCCCGCCAGGCAGCTAGCGAGCGACTCGCGTACCCAACCGTGACCAGTCCGCCACCGTCGAGCGTGGCGAGTACGTCCCGCGCGTCGATGACCTGCTCGCCAACCGTCTCTTTTCCGTCCTGTCCGACCGTGAGGAGTTCGCCAACACGCTCGGTCAGGGCAGCGTTGAGGCGGCCGCTGTGGGTGCGTATCGACCGACTGCCCCACAGCCACGCGTCGTTATCGAAGACAATCTGTGCCGTCGCGGCCTCGTTCAGGTCGGTCAACGCCTGCGCCGTGTTCGCTCGCTTTTGCTCCGCAGTCTCCCCGGCCGGGAGCACCGAGATGGTGTACACTGGCTGTTCGTAGACTTTCGCCAGTCCTGCGACCAGCGCCGGCGTGACCGCCGAGGCGGTGCCACCAGCCAATCCAGCCGCGACCACGATTGCGTCGACAGTCGTCGGAATCCCATCCTCGACCGCCCGTCGGAGCTCTATCTGTTCGTTTTCGACGATCTCTGCTGCCAGTTCGCGGTCGCCACCGGTGCCGTCACCGCCGGTCTCGAACTGTCCGATTGCGTGCCGATTCGCCCGCGGAATCGTGCCGAGAGCGTCCAGACTCTCGGCATCGGTATCGATGGCGTGGACTGTTTCGAGTGGTGAGCCACCACTGGTACTCAATTCTCCGGCCAGTCGGTCGATAATCCGCCCGCCAGCGCCGCCGACGCCGATGCCCGCAATTTCCATACCGGCCGTTCGACAGCGGGATACAAAAGTCCCGGCGGCTGCGAGACCGACCAGCGGGAGGTCTCGGTATTGTGAGCGAAGAACGAACGTGATCCGCGAACTGCGACGCTCCCTCGCCCGTTCAGTCCACCAGGGCGTGGTTTGGTTCGTCGGGAGAAACCCGGTTGCTTGTTGGTGTGTGCCTGAAACGTTTCTTCAGGAGAGTGTCAGTCCGCGAATCTCGACCGTGCCCTCGCCATCAGTCACGTGACCGATAACGCGCCCATCGGTCTCCGCTGTCAGTTCTTCCGCGTCGTCCTCGGGCAGTGCCGCGACGAATCCTGTTCCCATATTGAACGTGCGGTGCATCTCCTCGTCGTCGACGTTGCCCTCGCGCTGGACGAACTCGAAAACTGGCTGGGCGTCGAAGGGGTCGGTAATCTCGTAGTGGTGCTCGCCCAGTCGGGTGAGATTCGTCCACCCGCCGCCGGTGACGTGGGCCGCGCCGCTGACGCCTGCCGCCCTGAGCGGGCCGAGCAGGTCCGTGTACAGCCGCGTCGGTTCGAGCAGTTCCTCGCCGATGGAGCGGTCGGGATTCGGCGGGAACGGGTCGGTGTATTCGTGCTCGCGCGTGACTGCCTCGCGGGCCAGCGTCAGCCCGTTCGAGTGAATTCCGCTGGAGGGCCAGCCAACCAGTACGTCGCCAACCTCGGCCTCGCCGTCGAACACTGCCTCCTTTGGAGCCAGTCCGGCGCAGGCCCCAGCGATGTCGAAGCCCTTGATTACGTCGGGAAGCACCGCCGTCTCGCCGCCGACGAGCGCCACGCCGGCTTCCTCGGCACCGCGGTTCAGTCCCTCGCCGATGGCTTCGGCCATCTCGTCGTCTGGCTCTTCGACGGCCAGATAATCGACGAACGCGACCGGTTCGACGCCCTGTGCGACGAGGTCGTTGACGTTCATCGCAAGGCAGTCGATGCCGATTGTCGAGTAGTCGCCGATGGCCTCGGCAACGAGTAGTTTTGTTCCGACGCCGTCGGTTGCCAGGGCAAGATACTGCTCGCCGAGGTCGACCAGTCCTGCATAATCGCCCTCGAACTCGCCGGCCGCGCCGACGAGTGCGGCAGTCGCAGCCTCGCTGGCTTCTAAGTCGACGCCAGCCTCGGAGTAGGTGAGTTTCTCAGATTCCTCGCTCATATCTCCGCGAGCGCCGCGAATGGGCAAAAGCCCGTCGTTGTCGCGATAGCCCAACCGTTTTCTCGCTTCCTTCCGAGGTAACAGTATGCCATCCGTCTCAGACACCTACATCGAGAACCGCCAGCGCGTCCAGCCGACCCACACCAACAACTACCACGCTGCCCACGGGGGCAATATCGTCAAGTGGATGGACGAAGTCGGTGCGATGTCGGCAATGCGCCACGCCGGCGAAACCTGCGTCACTGCCCGCATCAACCAACTCGATTTCGAGCGCCCGGTCCCGCAGGGCGACACCTGCATCGTCGAATCATACGCCTACGCCGCCGGCAAGGCGAGCATCAAGGTTCGACTGCGAGCATTTCGAGAGTCACCCCGCACCGGCGAACGCGAACAGACGACTGATTCCTATTTTGTGTTCGTCGCCGTCGACGAACAGAACAACCCGACTGCGGTCCCCGAACTTACCGTAGCGTCCGACCGGTGCCGAAAGCTTCGCGAGGCGGCCATCGAACGCGACCCTGAAGAGTAACGACGAGATTTTTATCATCTCGGTTGGTACGTTGACACGATGGGCGAGACTGCCAACTAGACGCTGAGACCGACGAGGAGGAGTCAGACTTGCGGCTCACGACGGCGGTGAAGACGGCTGTGAAAGAAGTGTTCGGTCTGCTAGTCGGCGGCCTATTCTGAGTCAGTCGTCGCCGGCGGCTACCGCCGGTTCCCCGTGGCTCACCTCGTCGCCGAGCATATCGATGAACTCGGCCAGCCA